>NZ_LWGA01000625.1:0-4974 GCF_001635235.1 Oleiphilus sp. HI0117
TGAGGGCTCTTAGCGCATCTTTTACGAACTGCTGGTTATTCATTAGAACGCCCTCGGTAATTTCAAACTCAAGTGTATGTCTGGCAACTTGATGGTCCTGAATAATTCTTTCGACTTGAGATATCAGGTCTGGATCTCGAAACTGCCGTGGCGACAGGTTAACCGCCATGCGAAAGTCTGCTTGGTATTGCTTTTGCCACTTTGATGCTTGAGATAGCGCCTGGTGCAATACAAATTGACCAATAGGAATGATCAACCCGGTTTCCTCTGCGATCGGAATAAACTCATCAGGAGGTACTTGTCCTAAGGTTTGGTTATTCCAGCGTAATAGTGCTTCGGCTCCAATAATTTTGTCAGTCTGAACATCGACTTGAGGCTGGTAGGCGAGCGAGAATTCATTTCGGTCTAAGGCACCATGGATTTGTTCTTCAAGCTGTAATCTTCGGGCGACTTGTTGGTTCATTTCCTCAGTGTAGAACGAGTAGGCGTTTCGCCCGAGAGACTTGGCGTGATACATGGCTGAGTCGGCATTTCTTAGCAAGTCGGTCGGAGTAGCACCGTCATGAGGGAAAAGAGCAATGCCAATGCTGGCAGTTAGCATCAGTTTACGACCTTCAATATCAAACGAGCTTCTGAATTGTTCTAATATGCGCTCAGCAGTTTTTTGCGCAGACTTCTCGTCATCTAGGCCGCCCAAAATTAAGATGAATTCATCGCCTCCCAAGCGGCCAACTGTATCGCCCGTTCGAAGTACTTCTGATAGGCGCTCTGCAGCAACCATCAATACTTCGTCACCCATGTCATGGCCAAGGGAGTCATTAACCTTTTTAAAATCGTCTAGATCAACGAACAGTAAGGCAACTTTGTTGTTTTGACGTTGGGCTTCACCAATGATGTGGGTGAGCCTATCCAAAGATAAAAGTCGATTGGGCAGGTCAGTCAGCGAGTCAAAATGCGCTTGGTGAAATATTTTTTCTTCTTGTGCTTTGCGTGTCGAGATATCTTCCTTGACGGCAAGATAGTGAATCACTTTCCCATACTCATCCTTTACTGGAGAGATGTGCCCATATTCCCAAAAGGTCTCGCCATTCTTTTTACGAATTTGTACTTCGCCTTCCCAGCTATGTTCTTTTTCAAGCGCTTCGAAGAGTGCTGCGTAGGTATCTTTTTTTGCGTGGTCAGGCATTAGGCTGAAAAACTTCTTTCCTTCAACCTCACTAAGAGGGTAGCCGGAGGTCGTTTCAAATGCCTGATTTACATACTTTATGCTCCCATTGGTGGCGATGATCATGACCGACACAGGGCTCTGCTCGACGGCTTGGGAGAGGGTACGAATTTTTTGTCCGGTTTTTACTTCCTGGCTGATATCGCGAACTATCCCGAGTACCAGGGCTTTGCCGTCAATATCAATATTTTTCCCGACCACTTCTGAGTGATAAGTGCTTCCGTCTTTACGTTGAAGCAAAACTTCAACGGTTAGCCCTTCTTCAGTGGTTTTGGTTCTTTCGAAAGAGCGGTGATCTTGTTCGGGTGCCTTTATATCAAACACCGTCATGCCTAGCAGCTCATCTTTGCTGTAGCCGCTCATCTTACAAAAAGCAGGGTTAACAAATACGTAATTACCCTCAGTGTCGGCAACTGTAATGCCTTCAGAGCTTTGGTCAGTGATGGCCTTGAGCATGCGATCACTTTCAATATGCTTTTGTTGTCCTGATCCCATGAGTGCCTTGTTGCAGTTATACGTCAATTAAAGAAAACAAGCGTTTACTATGACTAATTAGTTTAGTAGGAACTTAGGAAATTCCTAGTTATTGAGGCTTAAATAGAGAGGAAACTTGAGCAGAGCTTAATTTAAATGACTGTGAGAAGTTCCAGTTCACGCATTAAAATATCGTCGCTACCAACATTAAGCTCTACTAAACGCTTAAGGTGGGTCATGCTGTCGATATCAATGTGCTGGCATTTAAAACCTAAGGTATTGTTTTCCTCGTGGGAAAAGGTGAGTGACATAATAATATGGCTTTCGCTACCTGATAGTCTGATGGTCGCTTCGCAAGGCGTATCAACATCCAGGCTGAAGTGGTCAGGCCGGTGAACCAGAATTCCGCGCAAGGAAATATCAAGGACTTCGGTAGACCATTCAAGGTCATCCTGACGCAAGGTGCAATCGGCATTAAATAGAATTCGGCTAAAATGACGGCGCTCGTCTTGTTTTGTCTCTTCGCTCATTTGGCCTCCGGCAACTCTGTTCTGCAAACCAGTTTGAAGGATAACAGAGAGGATTAATTATTATAGTCATTCATTAGAATATAAGTGCTATATCAGGTAACTGCAAGCTTAGGCAGTCCTTTTGAGAACAAATCGCTCAAAAGAACCGCTGTTTCAGGCTTTCAGCTAGTTTGGCAGCCTTGGCTCTTAGGCAAGCTTCTTATAGTTGACACGAGTAGGTGTCTTGGCTTGTTCACCTTTACGAGCTTTGAAGTCTTCTTCGTATTCAGTGTAATTGCCTTCAAACCAGACCACTTCACTATCGCCTTCATAAGCCAATATATGCGTTGCAATTCTATCGAGGAACCAACGGTCGTGCGAAATCACTATTGCGCAACCAGGGAATGCCAAGACGGCTTCTTCCAGTGCTCGTAGTGTTTCTACGTCAAGATCGTTGGTTGGCTCATCGAGTAGTAGAACGTTCGCACCTTGCTTAAGCACGTTGGCTAAATGTAGACGGTTACGCTCGCCACCAGACAGCTCATTCACTTTCTTTTGCTGGTCATTACCACGGAAGTTGAAACGACTGACATAAGCACGAGATGGTGTTTGGTAATTGCCGATAGTGATCATATCGTTACCGTCACTGACTTCTTCCCATACCGTCTTGGAATTGTCCAGGTCGCGCGTTTGTTCAACGAAAGCCAGCTTAACAGTATCACCCAAACGAATAGTGCCTGAGTCGGGTTGCTCTACGTCTGCTAGCAGCTTGAATAGTGAAGATTTACCTGCACCGTTACCACCAATTACACCGACAATGCTTCCGGGTGGAACACTAAAGCTCAAATCTTTGAATAGCAGCTTGTCTTTGTATTGCTTACTGACACCATCGAGCTCGATAACAACATCACCCAGGCGTGGCCCTGGTGGAATGTAAATTTCCATGGTCTCGTTGCGTTTCTGTAGGTCGGAAGAGTTAAGCTCTTCAAAGCGCTTAAGACGCGCCTTGCTCTTGGCATGTCGCCCTTTTTGGTTGCTGCGAACCCACTCTAGCTCAGATTTAATACTCTTTTGGCGAGCATCTTCTTGCTTTTGCTCATGCTCTAAACGTTTCTCTTTATTTTCAAGCCACTGAGAATAGTTACCTTCAAATGGAATGCCATGGCCTCTATCGAGCTCCAGTATCCAACCTGCAACATTATCAAGGAAGTAACGATCGTGGGTGATGGCGACGACGGTTCCAGGGTAGTCATGTAAGAAACGTTCCAACCACGCGACACTTTCTGCATCAAGGTGGTTGGTCGGTTCATCAAGAAGCAGCATGTCCGGCTTAGAAAGTAATAGACGGCAAAGAGCGACACGACGCTTTTCACCACCTGATAAATGTTTAACTTCAGCATCCCATGGTGGCAGTCTTAAGGCATCAGCAGCGACTTCCAGTGTTCTTTCCAGATTATGACCATCACCGGTTTCAATGATTGCTTCTAGCTTGGCTTGTTCTGCGGCTAGAGCATCGAAATCTGCACCTTCTTCAGCGTACTCTGCATAAACTTGATCTAGGCGAGTTAACGCATTTTTAATCTCACTCACGCCTTCTTCAACGTTGTCTCTGACCGTTGCTTCTTCGTTAAGTTCAGGCTCCTGAGCGAGGTAGCCAATATTGATACCCGGCTGAGGGCGGGCTTCACCAATATAGTCTTTATCAACGCCCGCCATAATTCTTAGCAGTGTTGATTTACCCGCGCCATTAAGACCCAATACACCAATTTTGGCGCCGGGAAAAAATGAAAGGGAGATATCTTTGAGGATTTCTTTTTTAGGTGGGACAACTTTTCCCACGCGATTCATGGTGAATACGTACTGTGCCATACAAATAGCCTTAATTAGTAAAAACGGGGTCGATCTGAATGGGCTAGACGTTAGCTAAAAAAGGCAGGCTTGGCAATCCCTGCTCCAGACTAATTGACTAAATCGTTCGAAGCAGGGTAATGATTGTGATGAGGAGACTTAGATTTTCTTGTGACGAATACCCACTAAGCCAAGAAGACCTAGGCCAAGCAAGGCAATAGAAGAGGGTTCTGATACGCTTTGGGTAATGATGCGCGCATCATCAATCCAGTAGCGACCTACCGTTGCGCGATCAACCAGTATCGACTGGGAGCTAGTAAATGTTAGAAAATCGTTACTTTCCCACTTTCGAGAAGTTGATGTCTCGTAATTGGCCCCCGTACCACCAAATATATTGTCCGACGCATTGAGTTTTTTACCGTTGAGGATGATCGCAACAATGTCACTATCAAACTCAATTAATTGCTTGGTCTCTTTACCGCTCGAGGTGCCTAGTGGGTCAAAGTGAATCAGGTGAGAACTGTAACTGCCTGCACTTAGGTAAGGTGAATTTTTGCCAGTTTGCTGACCTCTTAAGGTATCACCAACGAACAGGTTACTCCCAAGCAAGTAGTCAACTTGAACCTGTTGATGAGCTATCGCAATGCCCTGTTGTTCATCAAACGTTTGAAGCTGATCAGACTCTTGTTGCGACCAGCTAAAGTTTAGCCCGTCGGCATTGCCGGTCGGGTTAATGAGGCCTGCATTGACGGTTGATGCAGCAAACAGCAGACTGCTGACAGCAATGATTTTCTTTAGCATTTTCTTTCCTGGTTTGGTTTTAGCCTTTCCATCGTGCTTGTGCTTTTTGGANGAACTATTCATAAACAATGACTTCAGTGTATAGGCTGTTCTTAGGTTTTAGTAATGGGCATAGGC
>NZ_LWGA01000626.1:0-11755 GCF_001635235.1 Oleiphilus sp. HI0117
GGCCGAAGGCCTCTCTGTACCCTCTGTGGTTAATGGTTTTTTGGGTTTAGTTCTTTAAGAGATCAAACACTTGAACCACCGAGAACTTCGCTGCACAGAGGTTATGATCAATCAAGCAATCCCAAACTGTGATCTATATGCAGAAACGGCATCCGCGTACTGCGATAAACTTGCATCATCCTGAATGTAGTCTAATACTTGAGTTAAGTTGACGATACTGGCGACTGGGATATTAAAGTCTCTTTCGACCTCTTGAATGGCAGACAACTCGCCCTGACCCTTTTCCTGGCGGTCAAGTGCAATCAGAACACCTGCTGGCTCCGCACCTGCGGCCTCAATGATTTTGATCACTTCGCGAATTGCCGTACCTGCCGTAATCACATCGTCGATAATCATTATCTTGCCTTTAAGTGGTGCGCCAACGAGCGTGCCACCTTCACCGTGAGCTTTTGCTTCTTTACGGTTGAATGCAAAGGGCGTGTTAATGTTATGCAATGAAGAAAGACAGACTGCTGTAGCAGAGCCTAAAGGAATGCCTTTATAGGCAGGACCAAATAGAACATCGAAGGGAATATCCGAGTCAACCAGTGTTTGGGCATAAAATGACCCAAGCTTGGCAAGTGATAAACCATCGTCGAAAAGACCCGCATTAAAAAAATAAGGGCTAACACGGCCAGACTTAAGGGTGAATTCGCCGAACTTCAAAACGTTCTTTTGGATAGCAAATTCAATGAATTCGCGCTGGTGGGGCTTCATATTTGTATTTTCTTGCATTAATTGCGCCTAAATTGAAAGATATTACAGTGTTTTTCTTTTCAAAAAATGTGAATTAAGTATCATACCACGCAAATTAATTATGAGGCAGTTATGCGAGTAGTATCAATTAACGTAAATGGATTGAAGAGAGCTGCAGAAAATGGTTTTTTTGATTGGATGCGTGAGATCGATGCCGATGTGGTATGTGTCCAGGATCTGCAAGGCAAAGTTTATGATTTCGATGACGAAATCTTCCACCCCGAAGGTTATCAGGCTTATTTTATAGATGCTGAAAACCCTGAAGATGGCGGCGTGGGTATTTATACTCGCCACTTCCCCAAGGCAATTATGTATGGCTTTGCTTATGAGCCAGCAGATCGTGAAGGGCGCTTTATTCAGGCTGACTTTGAAAATGTTAGTGTTGCTTCAATGCTTGTACCCAATGCATTAGGCAAGCCTGAGAACCAGGAAGCAAAGGATAAATTCCAGGACGCGTTTCAAAGCCATCTGGAAAAAACTCTCCGTAAGCGTCGTCAGTTCATTTTTGCGGGCAGTTTCAATTCCGCGCATTTGGTGACAGATGCGAGCAAAAAATACCATGAGATGGACGTGAGTGGCTTTAAAGCGCATGAGCGAGACTGGTTCGATACGGTTTTCGATGACTTTGGTTATGTTGATGCATTTCGTCATATAAATGTTGAGAAAAATCAATATACCTGGTGGCCAGAGTGGGCGAAAGGTTGGCGAAAGAATGCTGGCTGGAGAACAGACTATCAAATCTCGACCCAGATGATGCGTAATGTTATCGAAGATGGTTTTATTGATATGGACACGCGCTTCTCGGATCACGCACCTGTCATTATTGACTATGATGTGATCATGTAGCTTAGACATATAATTTTGAGGCAATTAGATTTATGAGTGCCAGTGCGACCTACCTTTAAAGGTCAGCCTTTTGGACTGAGCCCTGACTATGTTCAAGTCATTGCAGGCATAGTTTATGCTGTGCCTAGCGTTGAAAAAGCCGTCATTTTTGGTTCCCGCGTTAAGGGGAATTTTCATAAAGGTTCTGATGTCGATATTGCTCTCTATGGTGACCTAGACTATTCAACAGTCAGTCATATTCAATATCAGTTGAACGAAGAAACCAAAATTCCTTTGTTCTTTGATGTTGTTGCTTATAGTTTGTTAGAAAATGACGCGCTTAAGGAGCATATTGATCGGGTGGGACAGCTAGTGCCTGGTCAAAATAGCTGAAATAGTAAAGGTGAGATAGACGTGAAAGCCAGAAAGAGAAGCTAGCGAATACCACTAGCTTCTCTCCTTGTTTTACAATTTAGCTATTATTCAGAAAGGTAGTAATCATAAATAATTTCTACCTCAGCACCTTCACTTGGAATCGCAGTGCCACTAAATAGTATTCGGTTACTTGTTGAGTTATATTCCCAGCCGTTTGAACTGTCTTTAGCGACGTCAACACCGTCGACAAGTACACGTATAGTGCTGCTAATAGGTTGGTGATTTAGTTCATAAATACTACTAGCTGCACCAGCGTTTGTTGCGATGGTGCTCATAATCGCTGGAAAAGCACTTAAGTCAGATATACTCGCGTGACTACCAAAGGTTGAGGTGCTCAGCTCGATATACTGACCAGGGTAATTTTGGTCAACAATGGAATAGAATCTGATTCCTCTATCAACGAATAAGTTATTGCTTACATCGAATGCAGTGGCGCTGTTTGACGTATATTGACTTGGCTCATCACTCAAGAGCACAACAGAAAGAGTTGCTCCAGGTCTAGGGTAACCAGCTGTTGTAACAGTACCGTCAGAAGCATCACCCTCTGCTGTCGAAAGCAAAGCATTTTCAGAGTAATAAATACCTGTCTCGATGCCACTTCCATAAGTTCCTGCGACAACATCGATCTGAAATTGAGCTAGATCCGAGGTAAAGCCATTGCCACGTAAGCTTGCATTGTCTGTGGTGATAGTGCCTATTTGGAAGTCTAGGCCAGACGCGCTCATTACTGTAGAAAAATCGGTTGCAGCCTGACTAATAGCATTCTGCTCGTCGCTCATGCTTCCAGAGTTGTCGATAACGAATAGAAAGTCTGCAAGCGCAGAGGTTTCTGCCTGTGCGTTATAGCTGTCGCTTGTTACGTCGATACTTGCACCCGATTCCGCAACATTGGTTCCATCATTCAGACCTGATACCTGAGTTGAGTAACTTTCCAGGTTATCTAAAGCGACAACAGTTGCAGTTAACAGCATGTCGGAGTTATTGAAATAAGTAACACTCATATTCAACTGGTACTCGCTTGCAGGTACGTCGCCAGATAAGGGGGCAGGCAAGTCCTGAATAGTTCCACCGAGTTGGTTTACGCCCAACAATATAATGAGCCGATTGTTTAGCTCGGTTGGTGTTGAGGCACTTGATAAGCTTAAGCGATAAACGGCGCTAGTAACGTCGTCGTTCAAGTTGGGTGAAGAGGTTGATACATTACTTAAACTAATATCCGACTCTGTAGCGACTGTATTTGAAAGCGATGTCATGACCGAAGCAGAATCCGTACCTGCGCTGAATGCGGGTCTTTCGGCGATAAAGCCAGCAACATCTACTTGCGTAGCGGTAGAGCGCAAGCTTCGGAAAGAGGCCGGGCTAACCGTCTCGGGAGATGCTGTTACGATAGATCCGTCAAAGTCACCACTAGGTGAACTACTAGCAACATCAAACCCTTGTGGCAAAAATACTTGTCTAGTCGAAGTAGACACGGATGAAACTTGTACGGCTTCAAGCTGCTCTGTTACTAAGATATTGACTGATCGAGATTGAACAATACCATCAACGTTAGTTAGCTCGACTGTATATTGATACGTTCCGGCATCAGCTTCTGTCACGTCAACCCTATTTGACGATGAGTCAATTACATCTCCGTCGTCATTACGCCAAACATAAGAAACAATCGTGTCTTCAGAGCTAGTCGGTGTAACGGTTAAAGTTGTAGTTTCTAGAGTTTCGATAGTCGTTGGTGAGGCTGTTAGGCTCGCGATAATGGCAGCTATGGAAGACCCTTCATCCTGGTTACAAAGGTATTGGTTGTTCTCTATCTCGTCGGTGTCCAAGATACTATTACGATTCAAATCCAGACCAGAACGAATAAGCAAACCACCAAACTCACAACTTAAGTCATCTGCAGCAACATTGTTCATGGCAATTAAACTATTGAAGCCGGTAACGCCGTCTTCACCAGTGTCGCCTGTCTCTCCATTACAGACTTCTGTTGTCTGCGTAATTTCATCAGCGTCCAGGGTATCGTTATTATTAGAATCGAGGCCGGTCTGGATTTGCTTGCCACCATTGGTACACAGGTCACCAGGAGGCAGATCAACAATGCTAGCAAGACTGTTTGATCCGTCATCACCTTCGTCAATACAGCCAGTAAGGCCAACTGTAGTCGCCAGTGCTATCGCTGTTATTAGTTTCTTTTTCTTGGTTGTTTGTTGTGTACTCATGATCGTCATCCTTTTTCATTTTTTGTTAATTCAATTAAGCCAAGCGTATCCGTTTGATTAACTGTTCAATAATATGTGATGGACGCTTGGCTGAAATGAAACGTAAAAGGTAAAAGTTTTTTAAGAAAAATTTGCAGCTGCTTTTTCTGTGTTCAGAGGGCTTAAGCGCTAGTATTGAATTTTCCTTAGGCAGACGATCCTGAGCCTAGTCAATGCAGAGTTTGGTAGAAGCTTAGATCGTAGCCTGTGAGCGAGGCATAGCGTCCTCTGCCGACAGGGTTGATGAATATTCTGGAGAGGAATAAGGCCAGATAAACTAATCTGGCCTTATATTGGTAGGGTATTATAAGCCGTAAACAATGTTTACCTGCAAGCTGTTAACATTATCTCTGATAACGTATTCACCGCGAACCGCAATGTTATGGTCAACGCGATACTCACCGCCAAAGCCCATTAACAAACCATCGTCATCGCCAAAATCAAGGCCAAGCCTTAAAAGTCCGCTCACTTGCTCATTTACCGCATAGTCTGCAACCGTTGCAGCCCAAATACCATCAGCAGAAACTGAGCCGCCAAAGCGGAAGTCAAAATCACCCGATGTCATATAGCCGGCTTCAACTGCTAGTTTAACTTTGTCTACTTTTATCAAGTTATCATCGAAGCGATAGCCGCCAAAAACTTGAAAGCCCATTGCATCATCAAAGCCGCTAAGTGAGTTCATACCCAAACCGCCACCGACATATATATTGCTTGTATTGATATCATTTCCTATACCAGACTCTTCGGCTACCGCGCCCATTGCCATTAATGAGAAAGCACCAGCAATAATTTGTTTTTTGAAGTTCATGTGTAAATCCTTTAAAAGTTATTGGTTCGCTAAGTAGGCAAAAGTGCTTATTAGCAAACAGTAATAATGAGTACCGATGGCACTTCTTATGTTCACTTTTTAAGGAAGGACAAGAATTGGAAATGAATTAAAATAAATTTGAAATTACTCAGTGTTAATTTCAAGGGGCGATACAAAATTTGGAGAACGTAAGATTCCGGCTTTTCCAAAAGCCTCGTAGCTAGTATGTTTAGCTTTCGGCAATCTCAACGGTGATCAACTTGGTACTCTGATTCTCCTGATCATCTTCGATATAGATCTCTAGAGTATGCTGCCCAGCAGGTAGCTCGACTTCAGGAGCGTTAATACTCTCTCCTTCGATATAATCAACGATGCGGTCAGTCAGATCGATTCCCCAGAACTTTTTGTAGGTGAGCTTAAGGGACTTCATATTCACCGTAGCGTTAGGCTGGCGACTGGCAAATTCGACGTGTACTGAAAGCGGATTTGTTACGGTGAGCTTAAAAGTGGCTGCAGAATTTTGATCTCAGGGCCTTTTTCAGTAACGGACCTTTGGTTCGCATAACTTTCAGCTTGTTGAGGCTGGTTCAGGAATAGCTGGCCAGGCTGTGCGTGATTTATGCCAGCTACTTGAGCGGCTTGCTCTTGTTCAAGTTGAGCGAGCTCTTCAAGGGAGACGAGTTGAAGAGGTACGGGGGCGAGGGTGCTACAAGCTGGTAAAAAAGCGATAAGTAATACTAAAATTCGATATTTCATAAACGATTTCCTTGGTTACCTTTTTGCTATTCACCCTCAGAATACCTGTTGAGAAGCAAGGCTAATGAATTACACTATTGTACGAACAAAAGCCTCCCCCATTACCTGCGGCCTCTCATTGAATACCATTTTGATAGGTCACTATATAAGAGCTGCTACTATCAATATTAAACATTTTAATAAATACGAGTCCGCCTTCTTTCACGAAGATTAATCCTGCATGGGCAGCAGCGCTACAGAACAGAAGACCCGCAACGATAATCACCATTAAGGCAATGCAGAATCAACCATCTTCCCTATAGTTGAAAACAGAGATCGCTCATACTTTACTTTTGCATAGTGGCCTAATTTGATCGCATTGTCTTTTTCGCTATCATCCAGCGCAACCCAAGCATAGTTTTCAGCGGCTTGAGCGGTCACGACGCCTTTTGAAATAGGATACTCTTCCATTGAGGTCTCACCCGTTATTGGGTTTTTAACTTCCATGGCTCGGTAAATGGTCACTAGAGACTCAGGTTTGAAGCCTTGCATGCTGCCTTGAGACAGCTTAAATATACTTTCCTCGCCATTGCTCAAGCGCTCAACGACATAGGCTTTGGGTGCAAACTGGTTTTGTATCTCGACATCAAAATTTTCGATTGCATCCAGAGCTGCTTGTTGAATCATGCCTTCTTGCGACTGTTTTGAAATAGGGCAGTGGCTGCCATAAGTATCTTGTGAGTCACTGACATCCCCATCAACCGAGATTGAGCTAAGTAGCTTTAACTCTGGCATTTTGTAGATACGCAAATTCGCTTTTGCTTGTGCGGAATAACGGCAGCTCGCTGAGCGCTGATGCCATTGACCTTTTTTGTCTTGCCAGCGCTCAGCTTTGTTATAGACAGCGCCTACATTTGCAGCGCTTACTTCACCGGTTACAGCATAACTCGCAACATTTGGCCCTGCATAACCTGAGCTTCCATGCATTTCCGCCAATTCAATTTCCTGTTGGAGTTTCTGAGCGATAGAGCGGTCAACTACTTCGGCTCCCGTAACAGAGATCTTGTCTTCCAGTGCTTTGGCAAAGCTATAGCCGGCTTTAGCGCTTTTGGCTAAGGCTACATTGCTATCATCTAAATTAAAAACGACCACTTTTGTTTTACCGCCGCCAAACTCTTCTTTAGAAGGTAAGATTTTTGCCTGCATTAATGGCGCTCGATTGTATTCACTGAGGTCCACTTGCTTTGGCCCCATCATTCCAGCACAGCCAGATAGAAGCACACTGATTGAACCTAATAGTAAGGTAGCTTTTTTCATTGAACTCTCCATTATTTTGTTTTTAGGCCAAAGCCTATTCCTATTAATTAGTACTTTCTAAATTCCGGTCTGATTTCTAGTTAACCAAGCCAAGCATACGATAGACATCTATTTTGCTCTTCACCTCGTTAGCAATTTGCTGCATTGCTTTATCTCTGCTTGAGTCGAAACTGCTGACAGAAGAGCCTTTGAGTTGGTAGCTATTACTGCTGACCAACTGTTCACTATCGGTTTTGACCAAAATCTCTAAATCGATATTAACCATCTTGGTTGAGAATATTTCTTTCTCTTTTATGCTTCCTTCTAACTCAATGATGCTGTCAGCCCTCATCGGGCTAGTAACTTGAAAGCCATTAGTTTGCATAATCTTTTTAATATGACGGACAAGAGGTTTGAGTGAAGCGTCTGAGTTTAAAGAAAATTTTGTTTGTTCGAGCAATGCTTTCTCTTTTTGAACAAAGCTTCGGTAACGATCCAGGTCACCCTGCTTATTTTGGCTAGGGTCGGCTGCATGGATCAGACTAACAAGCTCGCGTCCTTGAATTGCGTATGTATTTGCCTGATTGTAGGCCAATAGTTGGAGTAGTTTGTTTTTACCACTAAGGCCCTGTAATTCGGCGTCGATGCTGTTGTTCACTTCATTTAACTGATTAACCTTATCGGCTACAAAGGTGCTGCGTTTCATCGCAAGCAATACGTAATGCTTGTTAGCCCGCTTCAGGCTTTCACGGACATCAAAACCTGATAGTTTTACGTCTTGAATGCGGGTATTTACCTTTTGACTAAAGGAGCTTTCACTCACACCGTTGGATAAATAATCTCGGTTTTCGGACTCACTGCTAACATTGGTCGAAAGCTTTCCTGCAATATCCTTTAAAGCGCTTTGCTTGGCGCTGTCTAAATTATCGCCTTCACCGACACCATACATAAATTGGCTGTCGTCAGCTGGTGGTCTTTTTACCCAGGAGGGAATACTGTCGTCAGCCCAACTAGCCATTGGAAATGCGATGCTTAAAAGCAGAGCAATGAAGGTCAGCTGATGTCGGTTTATAGATATTTTGCCAGAATTTAATTGCATGCCTTGGTTCACTTGTATTGAGCTAAAAGTTATAAGTTTCTGTTACGAGCTGGCCATCTTTACGTAAAACTTTGAACGTAAGCTTGTTCTGAGTTAGCTGCTTTATTTCTATTGCCGAAGCAAGATGCTCTGAACGGTCTTTTCTATTGCTATATTGATAGATAGTCTCGTAGCTAATCATTTCATTATTAAATTGATATGACGCAATGATCAGATCGACATTTGACTCATCATTGGAGGATATCAAAGCAATTTTGTTAGTAGTAACTCTTACGTCCATAAGACTGCCAACATTATATGGAGAAGGAATGGCTTTGAGAAGACCTCCCTCGTTGCTATGGAGCCAATGCTGGGTATTCAGCGTATTTGATACACAAAACTCACTCAGCTCTTTTGGCTCGACAGCGTAGCACTTAATTTTGCCTAGCAGAGCGACTTGTTGGGCATCGCCTTGCTTGGCTTTTTGAGGCGAGTCTAGCGGGGCATTAATCGCTAATTGGTTTGTAGAGTTTTCTACAGGGCTCTTTTCCAGGGAAGAGTGGGAAATGAGCATACCAATGGCACCAACAAATATACCCATACTCGCGGTTAAAGCGCCTTGCCAGGAAAATAACTCAGCAAACCATGCTGTTAACATCTCTATGCGTGATGGGCGAGTCGCTTGGGACTCAGCTTTTTCGCTGCTCATTTGTTCTTGAGGCACATCCATTGCGAGCCAGGTTTCATACAAATTTTGGTTATTCTCGAATTGCCCATAGATTTGATGCTTTCTAGTCTTGCTTAGCTTACCTTCAGCTAGCGCAGCCAACTCTTCTAACGAAGCTTCAGGGCCTAGGGCCTGTTTCGCGCCATCTGGCGCATGAACGATCAGTTGAGCGAGCGCGTGATCTAGACGACTTTTCTTTTCTTCTATCTCATTCACCGTGAATACTCTCAGCCAATAGGTTCAAAATCTAACCCGAGACTATTAAGTATCGCTAATAATCTTTCGAGGGTTTTTTTATTCTGACGGACAGGAATGTGCTTTGCGACATCTAGTCTTCTCGCAATGGCACTGTGACTATAGCCGTCAATATAGTGCATACGTAACATTAGACGCTCTTCTGCTGAGAGCTGTATGGCATGAACTGCGCTGACAATGTCCTTATCCAGCGCGGTAATAGTGTTTTGCTCGCTTTCTTCATTGCCTGTCAGGATCAATTGAACCAGAGAGAGGATCTGGTTGTAGTTATTTTTTTTATAGTGCTCATCAATGCCATTGCCGTCAAAGCTATCGTTTTCATAAACATAACTATCAGCGCCATATTCGTCGTCGTCAATAGATTCGGGACGATTACTGACGCCACACCAGGGGATTTTGACCTTGATGGTACGGATAATATTTTTGATTGATGAGGGCTCGCGCTCGCCATTTTTACAGGCTTTATCAATGATAAACTCTGCGCCTTCACGCTTTAAACAAAGGTCATTCCAAATCTGCTCCCAAAATGAGCCCTCTCGCTTCAACCATTCCGGCGGGCGTTTTCGACCGAATACTTTTCTGCCATACTCAACCATTAAATTTGCCGATAGAGTTTTCAGATAGCCTTCTGGGGAGGATAGTCCATTGTGCTTTTGGCACATGGCCCAATCGTTTTCTGATAGTTTTTCAATAAGATAAGAGACGGCTTCCTCTTGCCGAGCTATATCGCCACTAAACTTGTGGGCAGCCTGGCTATTGATGAAAGCTTGGAATTTTTTTCCGTAAAAGAGAGAGAGCCAATCGATCTTCATGTTCTTATGATTTCTTATATCGTCCCTGATCGTATATTCTATATACATGTATAATATCTGAACNGAATTCTGTTTAACACCATTAAAAGTAGGGAAACATGAGCCAAGTATTTTTTCTCGGTACTCATCTTGTGAAAACTCGGGTTTTACACTTCGTTATCACCCTTTTTTGTCTGCCAGGTTTTGCTGCGGCAAACAGTCTTGATGATGAATGGAAGGCATTTCAACAAGCAGAACAAGCGGCTTTCAATACCTACTTAAGTGAACATGATCGACAATTCGTTGACTTTTTAGATCAGCATTGGGAAGAGTTTGATCTATTCCAGGGAAAGGTACGAGATACGACACCTAAGCCTGCTAAAGCTCCTTCGGTTAAGAATTTGCTGTCTAGTACTGGGAAAACTGAACATATCGATACACCGGCTTATTCACCCTCACTACCTCTAGATAATGAGGCCTTGTTTTTTGGCCATGAGCGAGCTGACGTGAACGCCAGTAATATTGACTTCCCTGACTTGTCAAAACTGACCAATAAAAAACTCGCTGCTACATGGAAAGTGCTGGCGCAAGCCGACCATAAGGGGCTATTGGCTCATGTCCGAGAGAGCAAACAAATACTAGGGCTAGGGGATTGGGGAACCTATCTATATCTGAACTTTGTGCTTGAAAAGCAAATCTCAAATGACAATGAAAGGACGAGTTACCTCTGGTTCATATTGACCAAGCTAGGCTATGACGTGAAAGTTGCTTATGGCAAGCGAGACCTTTTTCTGATGCTGCCGTCAAAACAAACTATTTTTGGTAAGGCCTACCTACAGATATCTGACAAGACCTATTACCTAGTTCATTCGACCAAAAATAAAGGCCCGCTTTTTTCTTATCCCGGACATTATGACCGGAGCAATCGTAGCTTTGAGATCAACTTTGAGCAGGTTTTAAATAGCTCGCCTAAGATACTTTCTCGAAAAATTTCGTTTGAAGATAGCAATACGAGTACCGAGCTTAGTTTTGAGTATGATGCGGGCTATGGCCTGATGTTGAATGCTTACCCTCAAATAGATCTCAAATATTATTTTACCGCAAAGCCTAACCCAACCATGGTAGAGAGCTTAAGAAGGCAGCTTAAACCCCGGCTTCAGAGCTTGAGCGAACGTGATGCGATCGACTATTTGCTAGCTATGATTCAAACCGGCTTTAGTTATGCTCTGGACCAAGAACAATTTGGTGAAGAGAACTACCTGCTGGCCGAAGAAAGTTTGTTATACAAAGCGAATGACTGCGAGGATCGATCGATTCTACTGGCTTGGTTAATCCAAGATCTGCTGAAACTGGATGTCGTGGGCTTGGATTTTCCAGGGCATATTGCCGTGGCGGTAGCGACTGAAGCCCGCGACGGAGATTGGCTTATTTCCCAAGCAGGTAAAACTTACGTGATAGCCGACCCAACTTATATTGGTGCAACGACGGGCATGGTGATGAGCGAATATAAAAGCACGATACCGAAGGTGATAGAGTTCTAATATTAGAATTGACCAAAATAGCTACTAAACTCGGCCCCGGTTAGTATGCTTTTTTCTATCAACTCCAAGCCAATTTCACCTTCACCATAAAAGTTCGGCATTTCACTGTTTCTAAGTTGCGTTTGGGATTCAAGTACTTCCTGATCACTGCCGTGTACTTCTTGATTATAGAAAGCGACGAGTAAAGGCGACTCCGACCGAACGGTGTAGGAAACCT
>NZ_LWGA01000627.1:0-10645 GCF_001635235.1 Oleiphilus sp. HI0117
AGCTTTGGTCGAATGTTGACCCCTCAACCTAGCCAAATAGATTTTGAAAACAAACTATCCATCGCCCTATTAAAAGCGCGCCATCAAAATAGCGGCACGGTATTTCTGGAAGACGAAAGTCGTTTGATTGGCCGTTGTGCTTTGCCTTTGACTTTGAAAGACCGCATGTCTGCTTGCCCTTTAATTGTCTTAGAAACGCCTTTGGAAGAACGAATCGATGTAGTGCTTCAAGACTATGTGATTGATATGACCGAAGCCTACTTAAGCCGGGACGGTGAAGAGCAGGGCATTGAGAATTTCTCTAACTATCTGTTTGAGAGTTTAGGGAGAATAGAACGCCGCTTGGGTAGCGAGCGAAAGAATCATCTACAGCAAATGATGGCACGAGCGATCAAACAACAATTTTCTGCTTCAGAATCTGATGAGGCTTACGGCCTTCACCGGGAGTGGATCGAACATTTACTAAAAGATTACTACGACCCAATGTACGATTATCAGCTCTCAAAGAAGGCTGAAAGAATTGTATTGCGGGGAAGCAAAGACGCACTATTGGAGCACTACTCAAAATGAAATTATTCAGTACCTTGATCATATTGTTTAGCCTAGCGGTGAGCGCGCAGGCGAAAGATTTTACCTTTACCGCCATCCCTGATCAGGACAGCACCCAGCTTGAGCAGCGCTTTGGTGCAGTGTCTGAGTACTTAGGGAAGGCCTTAGGCATTGAGGTACGTTATGTGCCGGTTAAGTCTTATGCGGCTGCAGTGACAGCATTTCGAAATGATCAGGTTCAATTAGCCTGGTTTGGTGGTTTGTCGGGTGTGCAGGCGCGCTTATTAGTGCCAGGCTCCCAAGCGATCGCACAGGGAGATGAAGACCGCTTCTTCAAGACTTACTTTATTGCGCATCATTCTACAGGTTTAAAAAAGAGTGATGAATTCCCAAAAGGTATTGCTAACAAGACACTGACCTTTGGTTCAAAAGGTTCAACATCGGGTCGCTTGATGCCTGAGTTTTATATCCGTCAACACCTTAATGATGCGCCTGATGCGTTGTTCAAACGTATAGGTTTTAGTGGTAATCACTCACGCACAGCCGCTTTGGTTAACTCAGGTGCCTACGAAATTGGTGTGTTGAGCTACAAGGTTTGGGAAAAAGAGCTAGCCGCAGGTAAGATTGATCCAAAAAAGGTTCAGGTTATTTGGGAAACACCTCAGTACCAGGATTACCAGTGGAGCATACGCGGTGATGTGGACGCGCATTGGGGTGAAGGTTTTGGTGGAAAGATTAAACAAGCCTTGTTGAATATGAAAGACCCTGACTTGCTAGCGCGTTTTCCTCGTAAAGCCTTTATTGAAGCGAAGAACGAAGATTATCAGGCAATTTTGGATACCGCTAAAAGCATTGGTTTGATTGACTAATATGCTTGATACGGGGGCACCGACAAAAACCATATTTCATCTCTCCAAGCAGGATTTAGCGTGGCAAGGTAATACCGTGCTGCGTGACTTGGAGATAGAAATTAAGGCCGGTGAAAAAGTCGCACTGCTTGGCAAGAGTGGTGCAGGTAAAAGTACTTTACTCAAAGCACTATACCAGCTGCGCCCCGATGATATTGCCTTCTGTCAGCAGGCGCCGGCTTTGGTCCCCAGTTTATCTTTGTTCCATAACATTTATATGGGGCAGTTGGATAAGCACAATTTTCTCTATAACGCTTTGAATTTGTTTTTTCCTCAGAAGGCGGTTCAAAAAAAGGTAGCCTTGCTTGCACAATCTTTAGGTTTACAAGAACACTTGAAAGCGCGTGCCGAGACCTTATCTGGCGGTCAGCAACAGCGTGCAGCATTAGCTCGAACGCTGATCCAGGAACGGGATATTTTTCTCGGCGACGAGCCGGTTTCTGCGGTGGATGAGCTACAAGCCGAGCGCTTGATCGCTAAGATCATCTCTTCTCACCAGAGCGTTGTTTTAGCACTCCATAATACCGAACTGGCCGTGAAATACTGCGATCGTATCATCGGCTTGAAAGGCGGTGAGTTAGCGATAGATTGCCAAGTTGCCGAACTGGACTCAGATAAGCTTCGTCAAATCTATTCCGATTTCGATACCCAGCAGCCCACCGGCGAACATGATAATACGCCGGTGCCTAAGCATCCTGACTTAAAGCTCTGTCGTTAAGCTATGTGGACGCTTAATCGAGTCAGCTCCGGCTTTTTGTTTCTGGCGCTTATTTGCCTTTGTTTTGCCGACCTTGAAATCATTACAGCAGACCCTTGGGGAGAGCTAGGTCGTATTGCTCAGGGTTTTGTCAGCCCGTCTTTTTTCTCTTGGTATGAATTGCTGGTCAGCTTGCTGAACACCTTGGCTTTTGCCTTGGTCGGTGTGGCGATCTCTTCTGTATTCGGCTTGCTGTTGGCGCAATGTTTTCAGCATCGTTTGGTCCGTATTGGCTGTGCCTTTATCCGTTCAATTCATGAAATTTTTTGGGCTTTGCTGTTTTTGCAGTTCTTTGGCTTGTCGACGCTGACTGGCTTGTTGGCGATTATCATTCCTTTTTCTGGCATCTTCGCCAAGGTCTATGCCGAGATTTTGGAAGAAAGCGATCGTGCGCCGAATGATGCCCTGACCCACCAGGCACAAGGCTCGTTTTCGGCTTTTCTTTACGCGCGCTTGGCGCAGGCTTGGCCGCAAGTCGTGTCGTATACGCGTTATCGTTTGGAGTGCGGTATTCGAAGCAGCGCGATACTTGGTTTTATCGGCTTGCCTACGCTGGGCTTTCATCTCGAAAGCTTCTTCAGTGAAGGCGAGTACGATCAGGCCGCGGCAGTGCTCTATGTCTTCTTTTTTGTCATCGCCAGCTTAAGATTCTGGAGTCATCGTCGTAGCTTATTGCTGCTATTGCTAGTCGCGGTGGTGTGGTTATCGACTCAATTGAATTTATACCTGAGTACACAGACCGATCTGATATGGCGCTTTTTAAGCTACGATATCCTGCCTGAACCCTTAAAAGGGGCTGAAACTCTTTGGCAGCTAGAGGCTTGGTATGCGACATGGGACTGGGCTAGCTTTCTGATACAGCAGCAGGTGGCCGAAGGCGTTTGGAATACCTTATTACTGACCATGATTTCATTGGTGGGCAGTGGCATCTTAGCCTTAGTCATGTACCCCTTTATTTCACCCTTATTTTTGAACAAAGGCAGCCGTTATCTGTCACACTTCTTGTTAGTCGTTTTGCGCTCTATACCTGAGCTGATGTTGGTGTTTGTTTTACTGATTATGATGGGTCCCTCGATGGTGCCCGCGATCGTGGCTTTGAGCTTGCACAATGGTGCGATTATCGCGCATTTGATTGGCAACGCATCACGCAACCTTAAGCTAAGACAAGACGCCCCGAAAGGCATTAATCTATATTCCTACGAAGTCACGCCCAGATTATATCGGCCCTTTTTGGCCTTTTTGTTTTACCGCTGGGAGGTGATTCTACGAGAGAGTGCCATACTGGGAATTCTCGGCGTGCATACCTTGGGTTTTTACGTCGACTCGGCCTTCGAAGAGTTGCGCTTTGATCGCGCCTTGTTTTTAATTTTAGTGACGGCATTGCTGAATATTCTTGTCGATACCTTATCACGCGGTATTAGGCGAAAGCTGCGGCTCAATGCCTTGCCGGATATGCGTTAGTGTAAGAGGAACAGTCCCGTTATAGGGTGCGCCGTGCGCACTGGCGGAGTAGTGGCATTCAAGCTTATATTTAACAAATAACAATGACTGTAGGCAGAGGGTTCTATCCCTCGCTCGATCAACCTCGTGCTAGCCTTCATGCGAGCCGTGGAAGGCTCTGCCTACAGGTTTAGGGCACTAAAGAGGGAGCGATAACGAATGATTACCATTGATTACCGCCTCTCTTAAAGAGCTGGATTAGGAATAAACGTGAAAAAAAATGAGACAAATACTGATACACCCATTAGCCAAGACTTGGTGTTAATCGGTGGTGGCCATGCCCACGCTATTGCTCTGAGCATGTTGGCCAAGCGTCACCTACCTGGTGTGCGCATTACCCTGATTTCCAATTCAGTACTCACACCTTACTCAGGTATGCTGCCTGGCTTGATTGCCGGGAACTACGAGCATGAAGACGTGCATATCGACCTGGGCGCAGCGTGTCGAAGTTTTGGGGTGCGCTTTATTGAAGATAGCGTGACAGGCCTCGATCTTGAAGCGAAAACCATCTTCTGTCAGCAGCATCCGCCGTTTTCGTACGACGTATTGTCGATAGATATAGGCTCTTCTCCAGACTTAAAAAACATACCAGGCACTAAAGAGTTTAGCGTTGGTGTGAAACCTGTTGATCGCTTTCTCGCTCTCTGGCATGACTTGCAGCAATCCCTACTGAGTAAGGAACTCACTTCGCCGGTAGATATTGGTATTGTCGGCGGTGGTGCCAGTGGTGTTGAAGTTGCGCTAGCGATGCAGCACAAACTTAAGTGTGCGCTAAAATACCGAAAGACGAGCTTTGAGCAACTTCGCTTTCACGTGGTCTCGGGGAGTGACACGATACTGCCCAGCCACAATGCCAAAGTGCAGCAGCGCTACCAAAAGGTATTGGATAAACGTGGGGTGCAGGTTCATCATGATTTTCGCGTGTCTAAAGTTGAAGAAGGGTGCTTGGTCGATGCGCGAGACGCTGAAAACCCGAGGGAACTAAGCTTAGACAAGATTATTTGGGCAATATCGGCGTCAGCCCCTGAATGGCCGAAAGCCGCTGGTTTAGCCTGTAGTGAGCGGGGCTTTATAGAAGTGGATGCTTGTTTGCAGTCAGTTTCTCATCCTAATGTTTTTGCCTCGGGTGATATTGCTGATGTGCTGGATCACCCACGGCCTAAAGCCGGTGTATTTGCTGTGCGCCAGGGTAAACCCTTGGCTGATAATCTTGAAAAAGCCCTACGTGGTGAGCCATTAAAAGCCTTTGTCCCTCAGAGCAAGTTCCTGAGTTTAGTGAGTACTGGCGACAAAGCTGCAATTGCCTCTAGAGGTGACTGGGCAATGTCGGGCGCATGGGTATGGCACTGGAAAGATTCAATCGACCGTAAATTTATGCGCCGCTTTAGTGAACTTGCCAAGCCGATGATCCCCGCTGAAAATGCGAGTGTGGATGCTGAGCCGATGAGTATGCGTTGTGGCGGTTGCGGTGCCAAAGTGGGGCAGCCTATTTTAAATCGCGTGATTGCCCAGCTTTCAACACGTTATGAGGATAAGGCGAAGGTAGCACTGTCCCAGCCGGATGATGCCGCCGTTTTGGCCATTCCTGCCGATAAATTATTAGTCCAGTCTGTCGATGCTTTTCGACGTTTCATCGATGATGACTACCTCTTTGGCCAGATTGCCGCGAACCATGCCTTGGGTGATATTTTTGCCATGGGAGCAACGCCCCATAGCGCCCAAGCTTTAGTGACCTTACCTTTTGCGAGTGAAGAAAAAGTTGAGCAGCAATTGCTTCATCTGATGCTTGGCGCGAGCAAGGTTTTTGATGCGTGTGAGATGCCCATTGTTGGGGGGCATACTGCAGAAGGTGCTGAACTAAGCCTTGGCTTTACCATTAATGGTCTAACCGATGAAAACCAGCTTCTAACCAAGGCTGGGCTTCAGCCAGGTGATAAATTGATTCTAACTAAAGCGCTGGGAACAGGGGCTTTATTTGCAGGGGATATGCGAGGCTTGGCGAAGGGGCCTTGGGTGAAATCGGCGATTGAAATGATGCTTCAGTCTAACCAAAAGGCGAGTCATATCCTCTTCAACCATAGGGCGAAAGCTTGTACCGATGTCACGGGCTTTGGCTTAGCTGGACACTTACTGGAAATGCTTCAGGCGTCAAAGCAAAAGGCTTCTTTGAATCTGGCTTCCTTACCTGTATTGGACGGTACTGAAGCACTGATGGCTAAGGGTATATTCTCGAGCTTGCATGAGCAAAACAAACAAATCGATACCAAGATGCGTGCTTTTATTTCCTTGGAAACGCCGAAAGAAGCAGAGATTTTATTTGACCCCCAAACTGCGGGAGGTTTATTGGCTGGAGTGCCTGCTGATCAAGCGAACGCTTGTTTAAATGAGCTGAGAACCGCGGGTTATGACTTGGCTTGTGTGATTGGCGAAGTGATTAAGTAGTAATATCCAGCTACCTTACCATCCTTTGGAGGGGGCTGACTTGAAGGCATTCACAAAGGTAAGAATATCTCGTTGAGGGAGGTACTTTTCATCGTTAGCATGTGTGAAAAATAAACAAAATAAAAACACACATGTGCAAAAGGATGTTTGTATGAGTACCTACTTTTCCAGCATCAAAGATGAAATTCATACATTGGGCAAACTCATTGCAGGTTGTATTTACGCGAAAACGGTTTTATTCGTTGAAAACTGTTATTCCGATATGACTCCCTTGCAGGATGAAGAGCTATCGGAGATTTCCGGCCAAGCTTTTGTCACCCTAGACCAGGAAACCGTTCTTGGAAAAGAAATGACCCGAGTAAATATTGGTATGGAACTCAAGACGCAGCTGAACGTTGAGGAGCTTAAATTAGGCGAATATCCTCGCTGGGAAAATGGCGAAGCTTGTTTTGAGTGTGATGGAACAGAACCAGGCTTGGAAAAGCAGGGCGCAGATCTTTGGGTTAAGAATATGAGCTTTGGCGCGATTGCCGAGACCAGTGGTAGAAAGATGGATGGACGCTACTATAGAGCGGGCGAAATCATTCCTTTTGAGTTTTATGACCCTTACATCGAAATCGCTAAAGAAGACGATGAACTAGTGGGTATGCGTATTGGCTTTCATCAGGCGCGTGGTATTTTCTCTGGGGATATTTTGAGCTTTACCGGTCAACTGCCCGTTCAAATAAAGGATAATGCTTACGCATTGATTGATGCCCCTAATCGCCCCTGGTGGTTTGCCTTAGCGGGGGCTCTCTTGCCTTTTACACCGGTAGAAGGGCAGGCTCATCCGATTACCGCACCGAATGTGGTGGATGGTGAGGTAGATTATGAAAGCGGTGGTCAGCCAGACCCTGTCCGAGCGACCCATATCGGTTTGCCCAGTGGTTCAAATTTTACGCTTGGGCCTATCCCGTTTATTGGTGATATAGATTTTGCCACGACTGACTGTAACCTTCATGGAGTTCCGACCTGTTTTCCGATGACTCAGTTTAAAAGCATGGAAGTAGGGGAAAAACAAAAGAACGGCACTTTTCTACCTACTGGCGGTTTCTTTTTGTCGATGCAGAAAAAGGCCATGGAATGGATTGAACCTGTTAGTCAGCAACGCGTTTCGACACCGAGCGGAGTATTCTTCAGTGTTCCGGTTGGGAGTGTTGAATTCAACCTGGAACAATCATTTCATGGTACGCCTCGCCGCCGAGTTGAGTATATTGATAGAGGTGTGGGCTTGTTTTAGTTCGATTGACCTTACAGTATTGATTAAGTGCTAGTCATGCATGAAAGCATGACATTCCGAAGCGTTTGTATATGCGGATCAATCAGGCTTAGCTCCGTATTAGCAAAACCCAGTACAAGGCCTTGCTCCTCGGCTCGATCGAGGTAATAAGTGGATAAGGGGCTGGCAGAGAGGTTATGCTCCCTCATCGCTTCAACAACCTTCATATCTGATAGCCCGGCCTGGCAAAGTTGCGGATTAAAAATCAATACTATGTGCATGCCCGCGCCGGTGCACTCGGGCTTTGCGAGATTTTCCAGGTGCTGTTCGCAAGCCGCGATGATCGTTTTGAATTTCTCGTGATAGAGCCCTCTCATTTTTCTCAGGTGCCTGATAAAGTGCCCTTCTGCAATAAACTCAGCGACAGTTTCCTGCTCAACCATTGGTGTTTGCCCTGCGATTCTATTTTTCGTCTTCACACATGGGGCAATGACTTGCTCAGGGACAACCATGTAGCCAAGCCTTAGTGCAGGGTAAAGTACCTTGCTAAATGAACCGATGTAGATAACTTGATCCTGTAAACCCAAACCTTGCATGGAGGCAATCGGTTTGTGTTCATAGTGATATTCACTGTCGTAATCATCCTCCAGAATCCATACTCCATTTTCAGCAGCCCATTGAAGGATGTTTAAGCGATTTGCCAAAGGCATAATCCCGCCCATCGGATATTGATGAGTCGGTGTGACACATAAGATTTTACCCTTTGGTTTCTTCGGTAGTGCTTGTAGGTCTAAGCCATTCTTACCCACCGGGATGCCGGTAATTTTGCACTGATGTGCTTTAAAGGCTTCGCGCATTCCAATGTAGCCCGGGTTTTCCAAATAGACTTCATCTCCGTGATTCAAGATGACTTGAATCGCGATATTGACCGCTTGTTGAGCGCCAACCGTGATGATGATTTGCTCGGGTGTGCAATCCAATCCTCGTGAAGATTTTAAGTAGCTGGCAAGCACTTCTCTCAAGTAGGACGAACCTTGTAATGAATCATATCCAAGCAAGGCGATACGCTGGCTTTGTTGTTGATATATTTGCCCCCATTTTTTGATGGGAAAAGCTTTGAGGTCAGGTAAACCGGCTTCGAAACTGGTGTTGCGATAGACTCTGATCTTGTTGTCGCCGAGCAAGACTTTTCCAGAATCAGAGAGCGGCATCTTGGTTGGTTTTGACTCAAATCGCATGATGTTCTTCGTTTGAGCATTGAGATAATCATCAGGAAGATTGGTCGCAATATAGTGGCCCGCTCCTTTTTTCGTTTGCAGGTAGCCTTCAGCTTTCAGTTGCTCGAAGGCGCCCGAAACCGTGTTTCGGCTAACCTTAAGAATACTCGACAGCGCACGGCTAGAAGGTAATCGCCTCCCTGAGACTAATCGTCCATCTAATATTCTGTTCTTGACCCCCTGATACAGCTGATGTTGCAGTGTCTCGGTGCCAGAAAAAGAAAAGTCACG
Organism: Oleiphilus sp. HI0117; assembly: GCF_001635235.1. Lineage (NCBI taxonomy): Bacteria > Pseudomonadati > Pseudomonadota > Gammaproteobacteria > Oceanospirillales > Oleiphilaceae > Oleiphilus > Oleiphilus sp. HI0117. Next base: position 8,923 of record NZ_LWGA01000627.1, read on the forward strand.
TAACGAGTCAAATTCTTCAGTGCTCAAATTGGTACCACCAGAAATTAATTATTGGATCTTAATGTGGGGCCAGTATTGATTCAGACTAAGCATGAGTCAAGCACAGAGATACGAGTGCGATAGGAAATATCTTTATATAACAAAGGAGAATAGAGGTGACCTTAAAGAAAACGCAGCGCTCTGAAATAAAGCGAGCAGCAAAACGAGCCAGTTACCAACAGAGCGACTTATACCCCTTGATTGATGAGCTAAAACTGGCGCATATTTGCTTTGCGCCCGAAGGTAAACCTATGTCTATCCCGATGCTTTGCTGGCGTGTCGACAATGCGATTTATATCCATGGTAGTCGAGGCAGTCGCCTGGTTAAGCAACTCACGAGTGGGCTCGAAGCCTGTGTATCCTTCGCTGAATTAAATGCCTGGGTAATGGCGAAATCGGGCTTCCATCACAGTGCTAACTATCGTTCGGCTGTACTGTTTGGCTACTTTGAATTGGTGGAAGATGAACAGCAACAGCTTGCCGCATATGAGCACTTTGTTGAACAGCTCGAAACCGGCCGTTGGAAACAAATTCGCCAACCCAATGAAAAGGAACTTCAGGCAACATCACTACTCAGGATGGACATCGACGAAGGGGCAGTGAAACAAAGACAGGGCGGCCCAAATGATGACATTGAAGACTTGGTGCTTCCCGTTTGGGTGGGAGAGATTCCTATCATTAAAACATGGGGAGAGCGAGTGGAGTATTAAGGCAGGCTCGAAAAGCGCCTGCTTAAGGAGTCCGCCGGTGCGCACAGCGCACCGACCTTTATCGCAATTTTCTTGAGCTTTGTCATAATGATTGGCTTTGTCGGCCAAATCGAAGACTATGTCGTGTATCGGGAGTTTGGAAGCCAGGCTCTGGCGGGTCACGGAGTGCTAGGCTTGATAGCCATCGCATTATTCATCAGTGGTCATCGAATGCATAAAATGAAGTTAGTGATTAAGGCCAGATTAAGGCACAATCAGCGCGAAAACGAATTAAAAGATAAGCAACAACAGCCATAGGTAACCTTTATGAAGAAAATACTATTACCACTTTTGATAATTATACTAATCGCCGTCGCAGGTGTTGCTTACCTGGCCGGCTCACTCAATGACATCGTTAAAGAGCAGGTTGAAACGCATGGCAGCAAGGCTTTACAAAGCGCTGTTGTTGTAGAGGGTGTTGATATCAGGTTGATGGATGGTTTTGGTGAGTTGAGCGATTTCTCTGTCGCTAACCCTAATGGCTTTACCCCGACGTCAGCTCTTGGTTTTGGTATCGTGCGCCTGGATATTGGTACAGAGAATATCACTGAAATGCCGATTGTCATTGGGGAAGTCTTGGTTGATTCACTTTCGGCACTGTATGAATTGAATGCTCAAGGAAAAGGTAATCTAAATGTATTGCTTGAGCAGATTACCAGTCAGGCTAGTGCTGACTCAGGAAAAAGCGGCAGTGCTGACAAGACTAAGGAAGAGTCGGGTGCAGACTCCGACGTGCGCATCGTGATCAAGAAGCTAACTATCAAAGATACGCAACTAGCGTTAGATCTGAGTGCGCTTGGCCAGAAAAAGTATGATGAAACTCTCCCCACCTTTGCTGTCTCGAATGTAGGTGGAAGTGCGGGCCTTCCTCCAAAGGAACTTGCTCAGGCTATGGGTAAACAAATACTTGATAAGCTTATCAAAGAAGCTAAAGC
>NZ_LWGA01000628.1:0-11396 GCF_001635235.1 Oleiphilus sp. HI0117
CGCATCTCGTAATAGGCGCCCAGCAGGGAACTCGTTAATGTAGCCATTGCCGCCAAGTATTTGGATTGCCTCCAAGGCCATTTTAGTTGCTGCTTCAGCGCTGTATAGAATGATACCGGCCGCATCTTTACGGGTGGTCTCACCTCGGTCACAGGCTTTAGCAACGGCGTATAAGTAGGCGCGGCTGGCATTGAGTGCTGTGTACATATCAGCCATCTTCCCCTGGATTAACTGGAACTCGCCGATCGACTGATTAAACTGTTTGCGTTCGTGGATATAAGGTATAACCAGGTCGAGGCAAGATTGCATAATGCCCGTTGGCCCACCTGATAGCACGACACGTTCATAATCGAGGCCGCTCATTAGTACTTTAACGCCCGCATTTTCAAGACCAAGAACATTTTCAACAGGGACTTCGACATCTTGAAATACCAGTTCGCAGGTGTTTGAACCGCGCATACCCAGCTTGTCTAGCTTAGGAGACCGACTAAAGCCCTTCCAGTCACGCTCGACGACAAAGGCAGTTATACCGTGCGGGCCTTTCTCTGGCGCCGTTTTAGCGTAAATGACATAGGTGTTAGCGTCGGGCCCGTTGGTAATCCACATCTTGCTACCGTTGAGAACATAATGGTCACCGCGTTTTTCGGCTTTAAGTTTCATGCTCACAACGTCACTACCAGCGTTCGGCTCACTCATTGCGAGTGCACCAATGTGCTCACCCGAAATAAGCTTCGGTAAATACTTTTCTTTTTGTTCTTGGCTACCGTTACGGTTGATTTGGTTAACACATAAATTTGAATGAGCGCCATAACTAAGGCCAATCGATGCGCTGCCGCGGCTGATCTCTTCCATTGCCAGTACATGAGCAAGGTAGCCCATGTTTGTGCCGCCAAACTCTTCCGGTACGGTCATGCCCAATAGACCCATTTCACCAAGTTTAGGCCAAAGCTCGTTAGGGAACTCGTTATCACTATCGGTCTTTGCAGCGATGGGCGTAATCTCACTTGCGACGAAGTTAGAGACCTGGTCTCTGAGCATGTCATTGGTTTCACACAAATCAAAATTTAGTAATTGCATGGTTGGCCTCACATTTCTATTTATTCGGTAAGAGATTGTTTATGTCTTTTGTTTATTTATCGCGTCTATGCACCGAGACTCGGCTTCATCAAGTTCGAGCTGCATAACACGAATATCTTCAACCTGTTGCTTTAAGACTTGTCTGCGCTCATTAATTTTATCGAGCAGGCGTCGTAATTGAACTTGGTTTGCACCACTTGGGTCGTACAACTGAATGAGTTCTTTTGACTCGGCAAGCGATAAACCAAGGCGTTTGCCTCGAATAATCAGTTTTAGTGTGACTCTGTCGGCATCTGAATAAATTCGCGTTTGTCCCTTTCGGGTAGGGTGCAGAAGTCCCTCTGCTTCATAAAAGCGTATGGTTCTGGTGGTGACATCGAACTCGCGAGACAGTTCGCTAATGCTGAATTGTTGGCTCATTCTATCAACCCTTTTTGGCCAATTTACTTTAGCTATCATGATATACTTACGTTGACGTTAACGTCAACATTGTGTGGTCTAGTGACAAAATTGTGTTGTGGTGGGTTAAAGGGTGGGTGATGCTTATTTCAGTAACTTATAATGTCTGTTCAATAGCTCTACCCAGCTTTCCAGCTTATCTGCATTGCCAATGCGTTTACCTTCCTGACCTCTAATCTTCGAAAGCCATAAGCCTTCACCGTTGAAGCTGTATACAGGTGCCAGGTCGGTACGTTGGCCTGCTGGTTTTATTTCATTAATCAGGTTGTCGAGAATGAGGGGTTCAGCGTCTGGAGTCGGGTAATAGGCGAGGACCATGTGAGCCTGGTTCAGCTCAAGCGCTTTGACGTAGGTGATTTTTATCATGTCATCAGGGATTCCCATTTCCCGAAGCGTAAAGTACTTTGCAATTGAGAAGTCCTCACAGTCGCCAGCATTGGTTGCCAAAAACTCTAATGGCGTTGCCCAATAATCTTCCTTATTCCATTGTTCTTGATCGGATACGAACTTCACTCTATTAAAGAACTGGTTTACAAGTTTTAGCTTTTGTTGATGGGTAATGTTTTGTTTGTAATTAGCGATTCTTTCCCATTGCTGGAGTCGGCTAACAGCGTCCTGGCCGAAGCGCTGGTCAATAAAATCGAGAACTTTAGAGTTAAGGTCTAGGGCTGAGGCGCAGGTCGTAATAAAAAAAATTATGACAACCCGCTTGTAAATCGGGGTCCTTAAAAGAGTGAGGCCTAAGCAATAGCTATTGAATATCGGAGTCATTGTGACTTATTGGTTTACTCTATTTTTAAGCATTCGCTTCCGAAGTTTGCTTAAACGGTCTTTTATGCCCTGCGTTCTGCCCGGGTTTGCTGCGCGAGTTGTAATGATGGGGTTGTTTTCGGTGTTCTCTGTTTCCTCAATTTCAGGATCATCCACTGGCTCATAGCTTTCAAAGCCAATAGGGCGCTGTTCGACAAATACCAGGTTTTCTAATCGCCCAGAGCGTTCTAATACGACACGATCTGGATAAACTTGTTTAAGTGTTGCACCGCCCGGCAGTTCGTCATTTATTCGATAGTTTAAGGTTTGTTTATCTGGTCCTTGGATAAGGGCGCTGGCATTGTCAGTATTACCGCTTGCCATGACGCCCGTAAGCAGAAGTTTTAGGCTAGTTTTTGGGAGGTCTTTGGCGACTGGTTTTGGTTTGCTTATGGCCTTGTTAACGTCGCCAAACAGGCTGAACTTGGAGATGTTGTGAGTTTTTTGCGGCTTGTTAGTATTTGTTTGCGCGACACTGCTAGAGGGGGTTGTAGGCTTAAGATCTTTTTTAAGGTCTTGGATGAAAATAGGGGCTAGTTGTATATAAATACTTCCGCAAATAAGTGCGCATAATGCGAGCGCTGATATTAAGGGAAGCCGGTTAAACAACATGTTAATAAACCTGGATTAGTCGTCGCTGTCACAGTTTCGCAATGTTTCAGCCGTGATCATTTATATTTATGTCTTAGCCATTATAGTAGCACAAGATCTAGCTTTGCTTATGTAAGAGTCTTCAAAAAATGGTTTTACTGTAGCGCTTTTTTTATGGGGTTCTGTCAGGGTATTTTGGTATTTCATAGGACTTAATTTTGCTTATCCTGACAAAATATATGAATTAGTTAATAAAGTGCGTGTTTTTGCGTTTATATTAGTCTTACGATGTTTTAATGTAATCGTCTATTGTTTATAAGATTAAGACAATACAATGCTCGTCTTACTTAAGTTAAATGCTTAATTTAGCTTGCTCGTGGGATTATGAATAATACTAACCTGGCGGACCGAATTTAAGGGGTTACCGTGATAGAAGAGTCTCAACATAATAGTGCTGATGCAGCGGATATTCCGACTTTAGAAGAGTCCGGCACCGCATCCGGCTCTGTTGAAGATACTGGTTTAATGCTTCCATTTGAGCGGTTGCCATTCTCCTTTGCTAAGAAGCAAGGGATAGTATTGTTGAAAAATCAAAATAACGAGTATGAGATTCTTTATCGGGCGGGTCTTAGCTCCCAGGCTTTTGCAGAAGTAAACCGTCTAACTTTTGGTGAGGTTCCTTTTCAACAAGTTGATGAGGCAGAGTTCGACGAAGCTTTAGGGCTTGCTTACCAAAATGACTCTGCTGAAGCAATGCAGATGGTCGAAGGTCTGGGCGACGATATGGATCTGGCCAGCTTGGCAAACTCGGTTCCAGAGACCGAGGACTTATTAGAGCAAGAAGATGATGCGCCGATCATCAGACTAATTAATGCTATTTTGACCGAAGCAGTAAAAAATGATGCTTCAGATGTGCATATAGAAACATTTGAAAAACAGCTTGTCGTTCGCTTTAGAGTGGATGGAGTCTTGCGAGAAATCGTTAAACCCAAGCGCGCACTAGCGCCTTTGCTGGTGTCTCGTATCAAGGTTATGGCAAAACTCGATATTGCTGAAAAGCGTGTACCTCAAGATGGTCGAATTTCATTGCGTGTTGGTGGCAGAGAAGTGGATATCCGTGTATCGACAATGCCTTCAGCGAACGGAGAGAGAATCGTACTTCGTTTACTTGATAAGAACGCAGGGCGTTTGTCTCTCGATATCCTAGGAACATCGGAGCGTGACTCAGATGTTTTAAAAAGTATTCTGGCGAGGCCCCATGGCATATTACTGGTTACCGGGCCAACCGGTTCTGGTAAGACCACTACGTTGTACGCGGGTCTATCTCATATTAATGACCGCAGCCGTAACATTCTGACGGTTGAAGACCCTATAGAATACAACTTGCCAGGTATTGGGCAGACCCAGGTTAATACTAAAGTGGATATGACTTTCGCCCGAGGCCTTAGAGCGATCCTTCGTCAAGACCCTGATGTGGTAATGATTGGTGAGATCCGTGATATCGAAACAGCTGAAATTGCGGTTCAAGCCAGTTTGACCGGCCACATGGTGCTATCAACCTTGCATACTAATAGTGCCGTTGGCTCTATCACCCGATTGATGGATATGGGGGTTGAGCCTTTCCTGATTAGCTCGAGCCTTGTTGGTATTATGGCACAGCGCTTGGTTCGTGTTCTGTGTACCTCCTGTCGTCAACCCTACGAGCCTGATGACAGCGAATGCGAATTTCTGCATATAGAGCACGGGCCTGGCCAATCGAAACCTCCTATCTACAAAGCAAAAGGTTGCCCAGAGTGTAATCATCTTGGTTATAAGGGCCGTATTGGTATCTACGAACTTGTGCAAATAGATGAACAGATGCGTGAGCTTATTCATAGCAAAGCCGGTGAGCTAGAGCTTGAAACTTATGCACGTAAGTGTGGTCCAAGCATACATGATGATGGTATTCAGAAGGTGTTGGCTGGCGTTACCACGATTGAAGAAGTGGTAAGGGTGACCCATCGGGGATAGTCATGGCTGCATTTGAGTACAAGGCGCTTGACCAAAAGGGCAAGCAAAAAAAAGGTGTAATAGAGGCGGACAGCGCTCGGCAGGTTCGACAGCAACTGCGCGAAAAAGGTTTAGCTCCGCTTGAAGTTGAACAAAGTTCTGAGAAAAAGAGCAATAGCGGTGGCGGTTCCTCAAGGCGTAGGTTGAGTGTCAAAGAGCTGTCGTTACTTACCCGTCAGATCGCTACGTTGATTCAGTCAGGTATTCCTATTGAAGAGACGCTTAGTGCGGTGGCTAGTCAAAGCGAGAAAACAAACGTTCGTAGTATGTTGCTGGCGGTTAGAGCAAAAGTACTAGAAGGTTATACGCTTGCCGATAGCCTTGCTGAATTCCCGGCTGCTTTCCCTAATCTTTATCGCTCTACGGTTGCTGCAGGCGAGCATGCCGGTCACCTTGACCTGGTGCTTAACCGGCTGGCCGATTATACCGAAGCACGTCAACAAGCACGCCAAAAGATACAGCTGGCTGCGATATACCCTGTAATACTTTGCTTCGTTGCTGTTTCAATCGTTGTATTTCTATTGACCTATGTTGTGCCAGATATCATTGAGGTGTTCGTTAACAACGGACAAGACCTACCATCACTGACTCAGGGCCTTTTAGCCGTGAGCGATTTCTTGGGTGACTGGGGTTTGCTGATACTCATTATCCTTATCTTGGCCGGTATGGGCTTTAAGGTCATGCTAAAGAAAGATGGCTTCCGCTTTGCGTATCATAAGCGCTTGTTAGGTATGCCATTTATTCAAAAGATTTCGAGGGGCTCCAATACCTCTCAATTTGCTAGTACGCTTAGTATCCTTAATAGTAGCGGCGTGCCTTTAGTTGATGCGATGCGCATATCTTCCGAGGTCTTAACAAACGATTGCCTCAAAGCATCCTTAGCTGAAGCAGCGCAGAAAGTGAGTGAAGGTGCAAACTTGCACAATTCTCTTGAGCAAACAGGCTACTTTCCACCAATGATGATTCATATGATCGCCAGCGGCGAGTCTAGTGGCGAGTTGGATGAAATGCTTGAAAGAACAGCACGGCATCAGGAAAGCGATCTGCAAGGACTAATCGAAACAATCGTTGGTTTGTTTGAACCGCTCATGTTGCTCTTTATGGGCGGCGTGGTTTTGGTCATTGTCTTGGCGATTATGTTGCCTATATTGAATATGAGTAATTTGGTTGCATAGATTTTGGTATAAAATCGTCGGCCACTTTGGTTGTGCAGTTATCACAAGAAATTATAAATACCTACTTAGATAAGGAAGTAAGATGAAACGTTCACATGTTAAGCAATCCGGTTTCACGCTAATCGAGATAATGGTGGTCATGGTGATCCTAGGTCTTTTAGTGGCGGTTGTGGCACCCAATATTCTTGGCCGAGGCGAAGAAGCCAGAATTGGCGTCGCTAAAACCCAGATCCGTAATATTGGTAATGCTTTAGATATGTATAAGCTAGATAACTTCTCTTACCCAAGTACGGAACAAGGTTTGGAGGCACTAGTTAATAAACCTTCCGGTTCACCAGAAGCAAAAAACTGGAGCAAGGATGGTTACCTTCCAAATGTTCCAATCGACCCATGGAAGAATGAGTATCAATATGTCAGCCCAGGTTCTGAAGGCCCTTATGATTTGTACTCTTTTGGTCCCGATGGGCGTGAAGGTGGTACAGATGGTGGTGAAGATATCAGCAATCACGATATGAATTAATCAGACGGCGTGATGGAAGAGTAAACATTATATGCTTCCCCTTAAGGGAATGTTCGCTAGGGTTAGGCCAGTGATCGGGTCTAAAACCTCAACCGTTAGCGGTCGTGGTTTTACTTTGATTGAGTTGCTGGTTGTTCTGGTTTTGCTTGGTTTAATCTCGTCTCTCGCCTTAATGACGGTTGGCGGTGGTAATCAGACGCGCGAAATGATCAACGAGGTAACTCGTATGCAAGCCTTGCTTCGTCTTGCTGCCGATGAGGCTATTTACTCCAATGAAGAAATTGGCGTATTGATTGAGGATGAAGGCTACGAATTTCTGGTTTGGGACGAAGAAGCTTCAAAGTGGGAAAGCTCTACTAAGCAAGCCTTACGACCCCGAAGTTTGCCCGAGTGGTTAACATTAGACTTTCAGCGGGAAGGGAAAGGGCGCGAAATCCTCGGCACCTCTGTATCAGGCGAGTATATCGGCAACACTGACACTCTGGAAATTGAAGAATCCTCAAAAAAACCTAGTTTTATGCTGCTATCCAGTGGTGAAGTTGATCAGTTTGTTATTGGTGTTCAACTCATGGGCGACAGCGATAGCCGGATCGAAATCAAGACTGATGAGCAAGGTGAGATTGTTGTACCCTTCCTGCAACAGGATGAGGATGCAGGCTAATGCATAGGTCTATCAGGCAACGTAATCTTTCTAAGATAACCAAGCATGCGGGCTTCACACTTTTAGAAGTAATGATGGCTATGCTGGTCTTCGTCTCGGTAGCCATGATTCAACAAGAGGTGACGGCATCAACCGTTAGCCAATATTTTAACGTAAGGCATAAGATAGTTGCTTCTTGGATTGCGGAAAATAAGATCACAGAGCTTCAGCTTTCAAAATCACTGCCTGCAATTAAAGAATATAAAGAAGAGATCGAGTTTGCGAATCAAGAATGGCAGGTGGTTTCTAAGGTTAGCAAAACAGCAAATGCCGATATCAACAAGCTCGACGTAGATGTCTATCTTATCGATGAGCAGAGTGGCGATAAGAGCAAAAAACTAACACTTTCCAGTATGTTAGGGCGCTACTAATGCTGGATTCCACCAAAATCAAGCAAGCCCTTGCATCTCAACAAGGCTTCACATTGCTAGAAGTCCTTATCGCGATAGGTATTACTGCATTAATTGGTTTGGGCGCCTGGCAGGTATTGAACTCAGCGATCACAAGTAGTGATCGTACTCAGGTTCATCTCGAAGAGCTGAATCAAATTCAAAAAGCAATGCTGATCGTTAAGCGCGACCTTTCGCAAGTCATTGGTCGTTCGATACGAGACGAGTATGGCGACTATCAAAACGCACTGGATAGCAGCTCTGATTTTTATAAAATCCAATTTAGCCGAGTAGGCTGGCGTAATCCTTTAGACGATAAGCGTTCCGAGATTCAACGTGTCGCCTACGAGCTGGATAGTGAAAAGCTTGTAAGGCACTACTGGACAGCGCTTGATCAGACTCAGGACAGTGAAAGCATTCGAAAGACTCTCTTAAACGATATTGAATCTCTTGATTTTCGTTTTTTGAATGAGAGCGATGCATGGGTGGGTAAGTGGCCTGTTGAATCGCTTGACAGCGAGACCACTTCACCTGACCCGCGTCAAACAAACAACAGCTTACCCAAGGCAATTGAAATCGAAATAGCACATAAACGCTTCGGCAAGGTGAAGCGCTTGTTTGAGGTAGGGAGCTATTTTTCCGGCAAAGAGCTTGAATTAAGTGGCGGCGCATCTTCAGATAACGGTCTTGATGGCCAGAAGGCTAAAGACTGATGCCTCTGCTATATAGAACATACGGTATTCAGTACCCATGCTCAGTTAAAAAACAGGGCGGGGTCGCCTTGATGATTGTCATCTTTGTTTTCGCATTAGTTTCTATACTGTCTGTCGGTATGTACAACAGACAGAGTATTTTTGTTCAGCAGGCCGGTAATTTATTTGCCCAGTCTCAAGCGTATCAATACGCGATTGGCTCCGAGTTATATGCAAAGTGGTGGCTAAAAGATGATTGGGATAATGATAAAGATGTAGAAAAAGAATTCTATGATGACCTAGCCTTTCTTGAGTCCTCTTTAACAAGACCCTATGAAGGTGCAATTGTTTCGTCACAGTTTAATGATGTTCAAGGGAAGCTGAATCTAAATGACCTAGTCAGTGTGACAGGGGAAGTTATCCCTGTAATGAAGGAACGCTTCACTCGTTTATTTAATCGTTTGGCGATCGAAACGGTAAAGCTTGAGCAAATTATTGACTGGCTTGATGAAAATCAGGACTCAAGTGGTTTTGATGGGGCGGAAGATGGCGAGTATTTGTCCTTAGACCCTCCTTATAGAAATGCTGGCCAGCCTATGCTCGATATATCAGAATTACGATTACTTCCCACAATCAGTAATGAAGACTTCAAAAAACTATTAGAGCATGTCACTGTATTGCCTCAGGGTTGGGCTCCCGTTAATGTAAATACTGCAACAGCGGAAGTTTTACAGAGTTTAAGTGAAACCCTTACTGATGCCCAGGCAGATAGCTTGGTAGAAGCTCGTCAGGATAAGGCCTGGAAGAATATTGACGAGTTTAAGGCTGAGACTTTAGTTGCGGATGGAAAAATAAACTTTAATTACATCGGGGTTCGATCTGACTTTTACGAGTTAGCGACCGAAGTGACACTTTCCGAGCGCACGGTCAGGTTAAGAAGTGTACTCTATCGGAGTAACGAAGACGGGTCTTTACAGGTTCTTAGTCGTAACCAGGGCCAAAAATATTTAATTACCAAAGAGCAAGTGGCGCTATAATAAAACGATTAGCGTCGTTCAAAACAGATAGAGTAAACTCATGCCAAATACATTGTTTGTAAGGCCACATAAAGTACATCAGGTAGAAGGAGCGTTATATGAATGGGCGCTCTATGATATTGCTGGTGAGCAACTTAAATATGGCGCGCGTTCGAGTCTGGAAATAATCGATCAGACCTTAATGCAGAATGGTATCGAGAATGTTGAACTGATTGCGCTTTGGCCTTCTTCAGCCGCCTTTGTAAGCGAAGTGAGTCTGCCAGGAGGTCAGGCTCGTTACCTGCAGCAAGCGCTACCCTTTGCAGTAGAAGAGCAGGTTGCGCAAGATATTGAGCAAATACATATTTGTTTGGGGCCAAAAAGCAAACGAGGCGCTTACTCGGTCATTAATATCGACCACTCTTTGTTCGAGTCAAATTTTCAGTCTTTTAATAGCGAAATGGCCGATATTCCTTTAGCTGGCGTGTATCTCGATGCGCAGTGTCTGCCTATTGCTGAAGATGACCTTAGTCTTTGTTTGTCTAGCGGCTCAGTAATCGTTCGTTCTCTCGAAGGAAAGATGATTTCCTTAAAGCCTGATAACCTCATTCCATATTTAGACAGTGTTTTTCTTGCGCCAAGTGAAGATGAGGAAGCACGCGAGCTTTCGATGAAGGTTTGGGTTGCAGCTGACTATATGGAAGCGGCTAAGATGTTGCTTGCTCAAATAGAGCAGTACCCACACCTGTCTATCTCAGTTGAGCAGTTTGGTTTAAGTGAATTTGAATTCCTATGTGAGTGCTATACACGTAATAAAACAACCCTGACAAATTTGTGCCAAGGCGATTTTGTGATTGCTCGTCAGTCTAGCGGGTCCTGGCATCGCTGGAGAGCTGTTGCAGCACTTGCTGGACTTGGGTTTTTACTGCAATTCGGCGTGTTTATTGGCCAGGGTATGTACTTTGAAGGGCAGGCTGATTCCGCTGGCCAAAGCGCATTAACAGCCTACCAAAAAATAGTACCCAACTCGAAACGGACAACACTTGGCAAATTGCCGCGTATTATCAAGGGTAAGCTTAACCAGCAGCGCCAGGGCGGTAGTAGTGTCGATGTCGGTTTTCTCCATTTATTAGGAGAGGCGGGGTATCAGTTTGATCGAAGCAAATTTAAAGGCCAGCTTCAATTTAAAAGCATTAACTATAATCAGCAGCGTGCTGAGTTAGTCTTAGAAATGCAGGCTCAAAGCTTTGATCAGTTAGAGAGTTTAAAAAATGCCATCGTTAGTGCTGGCCTAACGGCGAAGATCAGTTCCGCTGTTCAAGAAAAAGAATATTTTCGCGGCCGTATTAGTGTCGGCGGTGCTTAGTTTAGGTAGTTAAGAGAGATATTGAGATGTTAGAAGCTTTAAAACAGAACTCTGCGCTACTGAATATGCGCAAACAGTATGAGATGCTATCGGCACGTGACCGTTTGGCTCTTAAAGTGCTGCTTGTAGCTCTGAGCTTGGTTATTCTGATCTTTGGCTTAATGAAGCCAGCTTATGAATACAAAAAACAAGCCGAGGCAAAGCTTGAGCAAAATCAGCAATTGCTAGCCTTGGTAAACCAGAATAAAGCCGCACTGAGAAGTCTTGGTCAAAACAATCAAGGCAGTGCTTCCAAAAAAGCATTGAATAGCCAGCAGCTGGTTTCATCGGTTACTAATCTTGCAAAGCAACAGAAAGTGGCACTTAAGCGCTTCGAGCCAAGCGGCGACAATAAGCTAAAAGTTTGGGTGGATGACGCCTCTTTCGATAAGGTAATTTCTTGGTTAAGTCGCTTGAAAAGCTCATTAGGTGTGCGAGTCGAGCAGATTTCCATTGATAAAGATGATGCACCAGGGAAGATCAGCGCCAGAATGACATTGTCTTCATAAGTCT
>NZ_LWGA01000629.1:0-14512 GCF_001635235.1 Oleiphilus sp. HI0117
CTCATCGTAGCCAAAAACAACTCCTTACTTCTAGCTGCCGCCTGGGCTTCATTTGTAGCAACTTCTAGAGACTCCATCATCTTCTTATTTAGTCGAATCTCTTGACTTAATTCTTCTTGTTTACGCTTTTCAAGGCTAATCAAGCCATAGATACAGAATGCAACCGTACACAGAACGATTAAGGTAAAAATCAATTTGAGCCAAATCCAGTTTTCTGGAGAACTCAAAGAAGCAGGAAGTAAGTCAAGTTTAAGTAATGTGGCATTCAAGCTAATCAGAACAACCGACGCCAAGGCGATGTAAAAAGCACTTCTCGCACCAACTAACATAGCCGCCATTGCATAAGGTAAAACCCATAAGACGCTTGCAGGTCCCTCTAAAGACCTATTCATAAAATCTACATAGCAGACCAGAATTAAGCTAAGAGCGAGAAAGAATAAGGCCGCCCCTCGTAAGTGTTGCTTTTTCCACATAATCAACAAAGAAACGGGCTGCAGTGCGATCAGGAACATGGTTAGAACTCGCTCCCAAGGCAAGCTCTGTTCTACCATTAAAGTGAATGTCATACCAACAATTGAAAAGAAGCTCAGTATTAACACGAAAATAATGAGTGTTCTGGCTTGGAGAGCTTGCGATGAATCGGCGCGCACAGCTTCAGGAATGCAGGCATCAACAAAACGGTCAAACTTCCCCACAGGCGAGGTGGGTTGACTAACTTTACCCTCCTGGTTCATAGCCTCTTCCGAGGAATCCTGTTTATGTAGGGAATACTTCGCGTTCAATGCTGACGACTCTAAATGAAATGTGTTCACTAAAGGATAAGCGACAAATCATGTATTCGCCATATTTACAGAGAGAGTCAATAGGCAAAGCATTAGCTTCGATCTTTGCTATGCTTATACAAGTAAGAATCGCCTTGCCTTTAAACAAAGAGCGGAAGACAGATCCTATGAANAATCTACTATGCACACTCTTATTGCTACCTTGTTTTCTTCATGCCGAAAGCCTACTTCCCCCACCTTCAGGTGAGGTTATTCTCGAAGTCATTGGTGACTTAAAGCTTAGCAACACTTGATGGCGAAGCTCACTTTGACCGAGGGATGATTGAGGCACTACAAACGTCAAGCATTGTCACCGCCAATCATGTACTTTCCAAACCAACAAACTACAAAGGTCCAGTTCTAGGAGACCTACTTAATCAACTTGGCGCTAGAGGGGACAGTGTTTTTGTTACTGCGCTTGATGATTACACAGCCGAGTTAAAACGCAGCGAAATAGAAAAGTATGACGTACTACTAGCAACCCATGAAAATGGAAAAATGATGACCATCGATGACAGAGGACCGTTTTTTATTGTCTTCCCCTTTGATAAATATAAAGAGTTGAGAAGAGACCTCTATTACAACATGTCCGTCTGGCAAATAAAATCTATCGAAGTTGAATGAGCAAACAACACAAAACTCTATCAAGTCGAATAGCAACCCCGAAAACTTTAGTTGCCATCTTCGTTCTTCTCGCGCTGATTATTTTGGCGGGCGTAAGTTTTTCTATCAATTCAATTAAAGACATTAACAACGATGCAGTTGAACCTTATCTGGCGATAATTAATAACAATCTCGGGGTTAACCCCAAATTGCTAAAAATCATCTCCCTCATTCAGGACTACCAGGCCGAAACAAGTTCAAAAAACATTAAGAACCTGAAAAAAGGTTTTCGCATTATGCGCGGCAGTATACTCAACGACCTTGATAGCGAAAAAACAAAAACTTTACACCAAGAATTTGGCGACCTCGATAAACTCAGCAAAATCACCTCGACACTTAAAGGTTTTGGGGAGCCGATTGCACAACTCCATGAAGAGAATCATGCAACCAACCTTAAACTAGTCAAGTCGCTACGTAAAAAGCTCGGCCGTTTATATAACAAATGGAACGTTTATAGCCGTAAAGTGATTCAGGAAGTCGAGCATGCGCAAGCGAAAACATGGACAAGCTGGAGCCATCAACTCAAGTTGCAACTCTACTTTTTACTGGTCATCGCCATCACGAGTGTTATCGCCATCGCGCTAATGTATCAATTATATATCAGCCAAATACGCACTGGGCAGGCACTTGAGCGTCGAACGCAGGAACTTGATGAGGCCAAGACGATGGCTGAGCAAAGCACTAGAGCAAAATCGCGTTTTCTCGCCAATATGTCACATGAAATAAGAACACCACTAAACGGCATCATCGGTTTGAGCAAACTGACTTATAACCGTATTCAGGACAGCGAAGTCAAAAGTTACCTTGAGAATGTTGTCTTATCTGGCAGCTCATTACTTCAAATAATCAATGACGTCTTGGATTTCAGTAAGATAGAAGCCAACAAAATCACATTGGATCAGGCAGACTTTGTCCTTGAAGACATTATCAGACCTCTAGCCACATCGATGAATTTTGCAGCGAAAGCGAAGAATATTTCCTTCATCTTATTAACGCCGCCAAATCTGGCTATTCCACTTTGTGGCGACGCTACCAAAATCACGCAAATCATTACCAATTTATGCTCGAACGCAATCAAGTTCACTGAAACCGGCGGGGTCACCTTAAAAATTGATCTCACCGAGAATTACACGCAACCTTACTTAAAGATTCAAGTAAAAGACACAGGGATAGGGCTAAGTGAAGAACAACAAAAACTAATATTCAGAGAGTTTGTTCAGGCAGATGACTCGACTACCCGTAAATTTGGTGGAACAGGCTTGGGCCTGAGTATTTCACGTAGTTTCATTGAGTTAATGCTCGGAACTATTCGAGTTGATAGCTCTTTAGACAAAGGCTCGTGTTTTGATGTATCGATACCGCTTCGAAAGAGCAAAGATGAATCACAAGATGTTTTATCATTTACACACTTATCAGAAGAGGAAAAAAACCAGCTCAGCAATCTTAAGCTGAAAGTTGTTAGCCCTTGCACCTTCGAAACTGAAATAATATCAGCAGATCTCAGAAGTTCAGGCCTTAATATTAATGCTGAGCCAAGCAGTCATTTATTATTTTCATGTAACCAGGATATACCCGATTTAAGCACTCGCGTTAACGCGTTATTAGGAAAATACTCCTTGCCCACCATACTTCTTCTAAGTAGCGACCTAATCCCCCAGTTCGATGATCTGCCTAGCTCGGTTCACTTAATTGAAGCTCCCTACACTAGTGAAAAAGTACTCAATCACTTTCTAGATAAGCAAACGTCAATAGCCTCAGATGAAGAAACGCCTATAACACAAAGTTTAAAAGGCAAAAAAATATTAGTGGCAGAAGACAATAAAATTAACCAGCTAGTAGTAAACGAGACACTCCTCTTACTCGGCGCAGAAATCACGTTTGCCAACAATGGCCTAGAATGTATTCAATGCTTACGAGAAAGTCAGTACGACCTGATACTGATGGATATTCAGATGCCAGAAATGGATGGCTTAGAAGCTACACAAATTATTATCACAGACTCGCTTGCTCCGGACACCCCTATCGTTGCATTGACAGCGAATGTCTTTAAAGAAGATATTGACACTTATATTGCTGCAGGAATGAAGGCCCACCTGCCCAAACCCTTCGAGCCTGAAGCCTTATGCCAACTTATTGAAGAGCTCAGCTAAAATCAGCTCTAAGTATCATCAAATAACCGCGCTATGAACACTTTATTAAATTGCATACCCTTACTCCCAAAACCCTATCGCGGGTTAATGTTCGCTAATAGTACTAAACAGAGCTAAATCCTATGAGTGTACTTATACACTCATAGCCAAGGTAACGAGCAATAGCTAAGATCTACTCTCTTAAGAATGAAACCAGTTCATTTTTCGGCATAGGTTTAGCAAAATAGTAGCCCTGGAATACATCGCAGCCATTGGCTGCCAAAATATCAGCCTGTTCTTTAGTTTCTACACCTTCAGCGACGACGGGAATAGATAAACTCTTGCTTAAGTTGATAATACTTTTTGCCAGTAGCCAATCCTGCTCGTCAATCAAAATATCATTAACGAAGCTTCGATCGATTTTCAGTTCATTGATAGGTAATTTACTCAGTACACTTAGAGAAGAGTAGCCTGTACCAAAGTCATCCAAAGAAGTATACACGCCCAATAACGAGACCTGATTCAATACATCCTTTGCTTTGTCCAAATCTTCAATAAACAGGCTTTCTGTCACCTCAATCATCAAAGTAAGCGCTTCTCCGTCATACCTTTCAACAAGCTGTTTAATCATAGGGACAAAGTCTTCATTAAGCAGTTGCCTCACCGAAACGTTAACCGATACTCTCAGTTTAAACGGCGCGTGCTGACTCTGTTTACAAGCGTCAAGACATTCGTCCAAAGCCGTTTTTAGTACGAACTCACCCAGTTCATGAATCACGCCCGCTGCTTCTGCTACCGAAATAAACTGATCGGGCGGAACAAAACCCAAAACATCACTCTGCCAGCGAACCAAAGCTTCGACACCTAATACCTTCTGGGATTGTGAGTCGACCTGAGGCTGATAGACGACACACATTTCACCCTTTTCTAACGCATTAAGAAGTTCTTTCTCAATATCAGCAGCACGCTTGGTTTTCTCTTCCATTCCCACGGAATAAAAACAGATATCGCTCTGTTTTTGCTTCGCTTCGTACATGGCCATGTCTGCCTTTCGCTGCAGCTCATCCAGAACCTTGCCATCAAAGGGACTGATTGCAACCCCGATTGAAGCCTTGATGGAAAACTCTAAATGCTCCAACGAAACTGGGTTTCGTAGCACCTCCAGGTAAGCCTTACACAACTTGTTTAACTCACCTTTATCACGCATACCCGTCAAGATAATAAACTCATCGCCTCCTTGTCTGATACACATACAATCTTGGAAGTGTTCAGTAGTTCTGCTCGCCACTTCACAAAGAATCTGGTCACCAACAGAGTGACCATGTAAGTCATTACTCGACTTAAAGTTATTCAGGTCAATATAGAGTAGAGAGAAGCCCTGAGCATACTTATTTGCCCAGGATTCGAAGTTCTGTGTCAGAAAGCGCCGGTTAGGTAACTTGGTTAGCGGGTCATGTTCAATCTGGTGATGTAGTGACTGCTCCGTCTGTAAGTGGAGACGAATATTCAAACGGAAAATAATAAATAAGCCGATATTAAACAGAATAAAGGCACTAAGGACCCAAGACAGGGTGTACCAAAATTTATCATAGAGCAAGTCAAGTCTAGTGCTAACAATGGTAAAATGCTCAAACACAGGGTCATAGCTAATCGATGCAAAATTTAGCTCACCTCGTTTATTAGGCACAATCGCTGAAACAAGCTTGTCGCCTGCCCGAAGGGCTTTTATTCCCACACCTGCTTGAACCTTGAATAAGTTATCCACATATTCAACGAATTTACTCTCTACCGCCGAGCCATACCAATCCTGATATTCATTTTCATCAATATACGAGACATATTGACGATAGTAATCGCCACGAACGACTGTCAAAGCAAGGTGTTTTGGTAGATTTTCTCTAGACCATAAACCATGAGAAGCGCCTAGTTTAAAGCCTGCTACCACAACAGCTGCAACCTGTCCTTCGCTATCTAATACCCGAAGCCGGATAGGTATGACCCACGAATTCAATGCTTGGAAGTAATAGGTCCTTCCCATCACTAATTTCGATGATTCCAGGGTCTTGCGAAAGGTGTCTTTGGTTTCCGCTTTTGTCAACAAATTAGGAACCTGGCTTGGCATATGTTTGAAGGTAGAGACTATCAACTGACCGTTTACATCAACCAAGCCTAAACCTATCAACTCGGTATTCACTCGTAAAACCTGGTTCATACTTTTCTGAACCTGGGCTATTTCTCCCTCGCCAACAAGCTCCACAAAGCGTTCACCAAGTACTTTCAATAAATTTGAGTTTTTTTGAAGCAAGGATTCCATAGAATGAGAGACGAGGTTATTTGCATAACTTTGCTCAATACCTGCGTGATCCTTAATTTCCTGCCATTCAGCATATAAAAAAGATGCGGTTACGACGATAGAAAAGAATACGACAAATAGATAAGTTCGCCATAAGGCCTGGTTTTTATATTTTTTCATTCATTTAATATAGTACATTATTGAAAATACGTCATGCGACGCGTCATCAAGTACTCTCTAATCATTACATTCAATGGTTATAGTTAGCAAGGCAGGGAACTTTCTAGGCGCGCGGCGTTCAAATAAATGAATTCTTTTTATCAGTAGAGCTTTACATTTATGCCCACGCGCTCCAATAAGCCCGACCGTTTTCTTGGTTTATCTATTGCTTACTTCATCCTAATTTTTATAGGCTTAAACTCCTTTACCGAGCAGGTCTCTGCAGACTTAAAAGACGCAAAATATAACAAAGCCCCCCTCTTCTCTTTACCTGATATACATGAGAAGAGCACCGTCAATCTGAGTGACTATAAAGGCAAAGTGGTACTGGTAGATTTTTGGGCCTCATGGTGTGGTCCATGCCGTCAGTCGATGCCCGAATATAATCAACTTCGCAAGCGCCTGCACAGTAAACAAAACGGTCAAGACTTTGAAATTCTTGCTGTCAATGTTGACGTCACCACTGAAGAAGCGATGCGTTTTCTTGAACAGTACCCAGTGGATTTTCCGGTACTGGAAGAACGAAGTGGGAAATCCCAACAGGCTTACGAGCTACTCACCATGCCTACATCATTTTTGATAGATCGAGAAGGTTATATTCGCATTGCTCATCAGGGGTTTAACACGGGGTTTATTCGTTACCTCGAGAAAGAAGTCAACATGCTGCTTCAGGAGTAAACATTTAGTCTTTACCGTTTTCCGTTATTAGATTCGCATTAGTCCCATTTTCTTTGATACATTAGCGCTTCAGAACACCTTTTTGACTATCAATAATTACGGTAAAGATCATGGCTCCTAAAGTTATTCAGAACTGGCATACTGTTGTGAAAACACGAGATATCAATGCTCTAGACAATTTATTGGCTGATAACGCCACGATGTTTTCTCCGGTAGTTCATACTCCGCAAAGAGGCAAAGCCATTACAAAACTATACCTAATGGGCGCAATGCAAACGATTGCGAATGAACACTTCAAATATATTCAAGAAGTTTACAACGACCATTTTGCCGTGCTCGAATTCGAAACCCTTATTGACGGCAAAACCGTCAATGGTGTCGACATGATCACCTGGAACGAAGATGATCAAATAACTGAATTCAAAGTCATGCTGCGCCCTCTTCAGGGCATCAATGCCGTTCACAAGGCAATGGGTGAAGCGCTCGCAAAATTTCAACAAGGACAATAAACTCGTCATCACGGGGAAGCTCGCTGTGCAGTTTTCCTAATGACAAGCCAAATAGAGATTTATTGATATGAAAAGATCCTTGAAACTCCCAAGTCTTTCAAATGTATTAAGCTATGTGGTGGCTACATTAGCGATCATCGCGACGCTCTATGGCCTAGTGCTTGGCCTGCGCCTGGTTCCACCAGACCAGCTACGAATAGCAGCGGGAGTAGAAGGTAGTGCCTATTATCAAATAGCGCAACAATACCGAGAAATTTTAGCTGAGGATGGTCTTCAATTAGAGATAGTCGAAACCGCTGGTTCACGCGAAAATAGTAAACTGATTGATGCCACGAATAGCACGGTAGACATCGCCCTGATCCAAGGCGGCATTAAATCAAGCAACCCCAATATCAACGCATTGGCAGCCGTCTTTCCAGAGCCGCTCTTAGCCTTCGCCAGAGTTGAAGCCCAAGTCAACGGCAACCCGTTTTCATGGACAGGGAAACGCGTTGCACTGGGTGCACAAGGTAGCGGTACTCGAGCTGTAGTTGAGCAATTAGCAGAGATTAGCGCTGCGCCAGCCCTCAGTAATAATACAGCTCCCGAAGCATTCTTGGGCGGCAAAGCCGCTTCCGAAGCCCTACTCTCGGGCAATCTCGACCTGGCATTTTTTGTTGCGCCACTTAGCGCACCTTATCTTCAAGCCTTATATGATAACCCGGCGATCCAGTTATTGCCGCTTGATCATGGCCAAGCACTCGCAAGCCAGCTTCATGAAGCTCACTATATCAATTTATTGAGTGGCTCACTTCGATATCACCCGGCCTACCCCGAAGCTGCCGTGCCACTCATTACACTCGTGACAAAGCTAGTTGCACATGATGACCTACACCCCGCTTTAGTCAATCGTTTGGTCAGAGCAGCCAAGATAGTACATGCTAAACGTGTCTCACTCGTCATGTCTGAGCCTTTCCCGAACACAAGTTTATTAGATATGCCTGCAGATGTTTATGCCGCAAAACTACTAAGAGATGGCTTTAATCCGCTAGAGAAAACCCTGCCCTACTGGATAGTCGCTCAGATCAATCGTTTTGCGATCTTACTTCTACCAATAATTTTCCTACTACTACCCTTATTCAAAATACTTCCTGCACTGCTGGCTTGGAGAATGCAGTCTCGCGTTTATCGCTACTACGACCGCCTACACGAAATTGATCTACGTTTGGCTGAGAAAGGTACAAAGCCAATAAATGAGGAAGAGAGGCAAGTACTGGCTAATGAGCTTATTGATATAGAAGTCGGATTACGCTGCGAATCACTGCCTCTTAAATACCGGGAAAGTGCCTATACTGCTGTACAACACGTGCACTTGGTTCGAAGCAGGCTTTAAGGTTTTACTTTGCAGAGGCTTTGCTTGCACGAGACTTGTGAGTCGATAGCTCTGTAGTTTGCTCTAACCACAAAAGCGTGTCGTAGTAAGGAACCAAGCGATTAACATAAGCCGGAGAAATATCCTTCATGGCACCAATCGTACGAACCAAAAGGCGCTGAGGATTGAGAGGCCCTGCATTTTCCGGGTCTTCCTTGATCACTTGCCGAACCATATTTTCGGTGATCACCTTACCCAATTGCTCACGATAAAACTGTAGCGACTTTAGCTCTTTAGCGCGCTCTTGAAAGTCTTTCGCAGCATTGATCTTTATTTTCTTTTCACTACCTTGCGTAGCAGAAGGCTTGTCCTCAAGTCCTTCGTCAAAGCCCTCGTCAAACAACAGGGCATCCAAACCCAATGAGCTCTGATCTATTGCGCTTACATCAAAACTATTAATACGTTCTATCAAGCCTTTAAAAACTGAGTCTGATCTGCCGTCCTGCTCCTGGGGCGCCTCAGTTTTTTCAGCGTCCTCATGCTGCTTAACCAACAATGCTTGTAAGTCTGTCAGGCCTGATTCAATTCGTGGAAGCAAGCTTTCCTGAATATTGTCAGAACGCTGATCTGCTCTAGCCAGCAATGAAGAAAGGCGCTGAAAATGAAATGCAGCCACACCGCTCTGACAAGTATTTTCGAGCCGCGCCAAAGCTTCCTTTAGCTGGTCAAAGGTGGAATTCATCTTAATCTGTCACCAGAGCCGAGCCAAGTGGGGCTGTATCTTCTTCAGCACCTAGAGGCTTAGTCACTTGTCGCCCTTTGGGAACGGGTGCCATTTCTACACGCCGATTCTTCGAGCGACCATCACGGTCTACATTGGAAGCAACAGGTTGCTGATCTCCAAAGGCAGCAGCAAACACCCTTTCTTTGGGCATCCCCTCTTCTATCAAAGCTCGCGTCACGGTTAGAGCCCTCTGAGCAGAAAGCTCCCAGTTATCCTGATATCGATTGTTGCCTTTTTGAATGGGAAGATCATCTGTGAAACCACTCACCATCAGCAACTCGTCACGCTCTCCCAGGTAAACTTCAAGAGGAGCCACCAGAGTGCTTAAGAGCTCACGCCCTTCAGACTGTAACTGGTCTGAGTTCAGCGAAAACAAGACACTGCCGCTGATGCCAATTTTGCCATCACGCAATGTTACTCGCCCGGAAGAGAGAGGGTCTGCCAAAGCTTCTTCCAATGCCATTCTTCGCTGTTCTTCAGCCCTGCGCTTTTCAACTTCTTCGGCAAGCGACTTTGACAATTCTAACTGATAGCCCAATACCCAGATCAGCAACAGCACAAAAACGCCGACTAGCCCGGACATTAAATCGCCAAAAATCGCCCAAATAGGAGGGCTTTCAGCATTACTCTCATCTAACTCATGCATACCAACACCCCAGCTTAAGCAGACTCAGTGGATGACTGTTCATAAGCCTGTTTCATTGACAGTTCACGCAATTCTTCAAACAAAGCTTTCTGGGACAAAACACTATGATCAATTACTTCTCTAGCCTGGGAAACGTAATAACCAAGCTGCTCATTGCTGCGTTCACTCGACTGCTCCAGAGCTGATTCGATGCGCTGTAAACTCTCACCAAGCAGTTCATTCGATTCACTAAACTGCTGGCAGGCCTTACCAAAAGCATCACCCAAACTGGCAATATCGGTAGTGCTTGCCGCAGCTTCGACCACGATGTCTGAGAGTTTGTTAACTTCAGCATCGATATGCTGGTCAAAACGAGAGCTGATGTTGTCTAGCATGCTACTAGAGGTTTCGACTAATGAAGCAATCGCTTCTCTTTGCTGGCTGGATGACTCGGATAAGGAGCCTGACAAGCCATCAAGCTCAGCCATAATTCGCTGACGCTCTTCTAACAAGTGGTTGTCACGCTCCATGTTGTTACTGATTTCTTCACGTAACTTGGAGATTACCTCCGCAGCAACCTTTGGTGTTTCAGACGCGGTTTCAATCAGCTCTGTCATGGGTTTCTCAATCGTTTCTGACAATTGGGCAACTTGCTGCGATAAGCTTTGTTGTAGCTTATTCATCGTCTCGGCAGCAGCGTTTGCACGACCTGCCTCTTCATCTCGCAAGCTGCTCAATTCTTCACGCACACTCGCCGCTAAGCCATTCATTCGACTATCCAGTTCGTGCAACCAACGTGACTCATCTTCACGACGTGCGATCAGTAAGTTATTGGATTCAGCGAAAAGACCCGCTAGTTCAGCCAATAGCTTCTCTGACTTCTGCTTGGTTTGCTCATCCATTAGCTGCTGGCTGTCACTTAGCTTCTCAACCAGCTCAGCTTGCTGAGCCAACATTTTGTCAGCACGGTTCTGCCAATCAAGACTGATCCCCTCAGACATAGCCCCCAAACGATCTGTCATTTCCGTAAATTTATCAGCAACCTGACAACTTGTTTCAAGCTGAGCTTGTGTAAGCTGATTTAGCTTGTCAGCAACGTCTTGAGAGGCGCTGTGTAAAGAAGCAGAACTCTGCGTCTGCGTATCAATCATCGCCTGTTGCCAAACTGTCTGTCGAGCTTTTTCACTTTCGAGATTTTGGCTATCTCGCTGCGCCAAATTCTGGTTCAAGCTTTCTAACATTGTCTGCGTTTTAGCGTCAAAGAGCTCACTGTATTCACTCAAGGTTTGCTTAATCTGCTCGGCACTTTGTTGGTTTCTCAGCGCTTGCTCTTCTAGCGCTTTACGCCAGACACTTCCCACCTCGTCTGCCGTTTTCGAGAAGCGGCCATTCAGAAAATCCAAGTGTTCAGTAGCTTTCGTAGAAAACTGCTGATGACTTTTCGAAGTCTGATCACTGACCTTCTCCACCAACCGACTCATACTTTCTTCAAACACCGGGCGCATACTTTCACCTGCCAAACGACCGCTATCGGCAAGCCCTGCCTGAACGGTACTGACACTGCTGGAAATGGCTTCTGATACCGTCTCGGCCAAGTGTTGGTAACTCTGTTTCACCTCAGTATGAAAGCTATCTTGCTTCTGGTTTAGCTGCTCACCCAGGTTTGAGCCCATTTTCTCCAAATTCAACGCCATGGTTTGAAGCTGATCTGCCACTTGAGGTAAGGCAAGCGCTTGTGCTTGTAGGGCTTTATAAGTTTCTTGGCGGTTATGAACCAGAGAGAAGCCTTTAAACTCATGCGCGATACAGGCATCGAGCTCACGTGTCGCAATCACTCGTTCACGACGACTCAATGTCGACATCAAGCCCAACATAGCTGAAGCTGCCACACCGGCAACGGACGTACCGAAAGCCAAGCCCAAACCATTGATCGGCGCGGCCAAACCTGTGCGAATTGCCTCTAATTCTGTGGTTCCTTGTAGTGCCGTGACAGCACCCTGCAAGGTATCAACCATTCCGACAAAAGTACCTAACAAGCCGAGCATTACCAGTAAGCCGACTAAGTAGGGCGTCACGACAGGCGCAGGTAGACCAATGCGCTCACCTTCTATTCTAAGCTGAACAGCATTACGCAGCGAGGCGTGAAGCGACAGTAGCCATTTGTCAAACTGGTTTTCGTTATCCGACTCGGCTTGTACGGCAAATTTTGGAATATCTTTTAGCGCGACTGACAGTGTTTGTGTCGCCTTCTGAAATCGTAAGAGCTCAAGGGTGCCAATACTAAACACCACACCAATAACGACAGTAATCAGCAAGGCCAAGGTATCACTACCCAAGAATACCCAGCTCATACCGATGATAGCCAATGCGCCTAATAAAAATGCCAGCCCAAAAAGAAGCTTATTCATAAGCAACTAGTAACCTCTAATTTCATAATTGTGTCCATAGCGATGCACTCAGTTTGCCGATTGCACCGTTTCATTTAATGCTTCTATCAAGCCCAGCACGAGCTGCAAGCGCGCTTCCAGCTCTGCCATCAGCAAGCGCTTTAAAGCTGCTAGAAAGGCCTTAATATTCTCATCCAAGGCACACGTTTCAAACAGGTCGGCATTTTTACCGGCAGGCCTTTCAAAGCTCTCGCGAAAGTAAGTGGCGAGTAGCGTCGGTACGCATAAAAACTGTTTACGAGCAGCGACGCTTAACGCTTCGTCGAGAGCTTTATCGAGCACCACTAACTTCGCAAGCTCTGGTGAATGCTTCTCTAACACCTCACTAATATAAACTCTCAAGCCCTGCACTTTAGCCGACATATCAGACTGCTGAGCACGATAAAACTTACTGAAGGGTTCAGCAGCTTTGGCTAGCAACTTGTCATCGACTTGCCCTTCTCGCATAGCGCTAATAAACGCTTCATCCCATTCAGGCAGCTTTATTCTGCCGACACTTTTATCTGGGTCAAAGCCTGACTCGATAGATTGGCTAATGGCTTTTCTTACCCTGACAAAGGCCTGCTGGCTTTTTTCTAAAGCTTCCTGACCAGCCAATTCGTCCGAATCGTTCGACAGTAAACCGGCGTCGACTCGACGATCAATCATTCTGATCATGCCTTGCGCATCACTTAATTTTACCGAGCCCGAGAAGTCTATTTTTTTCGATAAGCGCTCGCTAAAATTTTCTGGATGAGTCTGTGGCTCGACTTGCAGCATCTCTGATAGAGAACGCACCAAACGCGAACTACCGGGCATAAATCGGGATGAATTCTGGCTCATAGCTGAAGGAAGGATCACGCTGCGCATCTGCGCTATTCAAAGCAAGGAAAGTTTCTTACTGTGCATCTAATATTTATATTCAAGAGGCGGCCATTATCGCCATTCTGGGGGATTATTCAAGATTTGATCACCACATATTGTGGTTCCCGGTGGAAATAAAAAAGGGGGAATGCTTTTTCGCATTCCCCCTTTTCACTCCTATTTATACTTCTTTAGCTAATATCAGTTTGCAAAATACATTTGCTCAAAGTAAGCCTCTAAGGCTTCATAACAAACAGCTTCTTCTTTTGCAGTTAATTCAAACAGTGTGTTACCAGCTGATTTCTTCATTCGGTATTCTCCGTTTAATCATCGTAATAACTTAAAAGTATTTGCTTCGTTGCAAGGCCTGAGCAGAAAACAAGGAGTCGAATCCGGTATATAATTGATTACTAAGGCTCGCTCTTTGAAATCGTTTCATTACGTACTTCCTTGTACAGTTATTACTAAAGCATTAGCCGTGCCAAGACAACAAATTAGTTTCATCCAATTGATTTTATTAACAATTTAAATTAAATGACATAATAATAACTCTCAACATCAGTAAGCTCATGCACCATAGCTTTGCGTATAAGTACTAACACGCACTATTATTGGGTTATAGTCCGAGATAGCGTTGCCCTTAACAATAACAAAAGCTAACAGGCTAAATTTTATGACATCACAGAGCTTCCATCAGTCCGCTAGCTGTTCATGCACCACATCGAAAATCACCGTCAGAGCCCAACCTTTTTCTCGCTTTAAATGCCATTGCACTATTTGCCAAGAGATCTATAACAAGCCTTATGCAGAATTTGTCGTAGTCAATGCAAAAAATGTTGAGCTAAACAAATCTGATCAACTATTGTTTGCAAAATATCGTCGTCCTCCTGCTCTAACTAGAGGTATATGCCAAAACTGCCAATCTCCATTAGTTGGCTTTTTGAGGCTTGCGCCTTTTTTAAAACTGGCCTTTATTCCCATTGACCGTTTTGAAGACCCTGGCGCACTACCAGCAGCTCAAGGGCATATTTTTTATCACAGCAGAAGTGAAGAAATAGACGACAATTTACCGAAGTTTAGCGGATACTGGAAAAGCGAACTGGCGGTGAGCCAATCTGTACTTAAGGGATTAATACAACATTAGGTTAAC
>NZ_LWGA01000630.1:0-7135 GCF_001635235.1 Oleiphilus sp. HI0117
AACTACCTATAATCTTTACGATGTAAGTTTTTTGCTGTATGTGATGATTCAATACTTAAAATAAATCGTAATAATTGGATTATGTGATTTAACCATTAATTATCCATGTAGGAATTGCTCTTATGACTAAGGAATCCGTTCAGCCTCTCACGAATAAGAAAACACTCAAACCCAGTACGCTAAGAGTGGGCAAACGCTATCGCTCATCGCGTGTCGACGGTCATTATGATGCCGTTGTCATTGGCTCGGGTATTGGCGGTATGACCAGCGCAGCTATGCTGTCTAAGGCTGGGTTAAAGGTCTTGGTATTAGAGCAACACTACACCGCTGGAGGATACACTCACAGCTACTCGCGCAATGGCTACGAATGGGATGTAGGTGTTCACTATATCGGTGAGATGGGCAACCCTAAATCACAAATGCGCAGAATTTTCGACTTTATCACTGACGGTGAATTGAAATGGGCGCCACTAAATAGCAATTACGATCGCTTCCACTTTGGCGAGGATGTTTACAATTTGCGCGCGGGTAGAGATTGTTTCAAACAAGACTTGTTAAAACACTTTCCCGAAGAAGAGCTAGCGATTGATTCCTATCTGAAAATGCTAGATGCCATTACGCGGTGCATGCCCCTTAAGGTTATGGATAAGTTGATGCCAACCTTACTTTCTCGGCCCTATAAGCTGCTCAAGCGTTTCGGCCTGCCTGACTACTTCAACAAGACGACTTATGAAGTCTTAAGTGGACTGACCTCAAATGAAAAGTTAATTGGCGTCTTAACAGGGCAGTGGGGCGATTGTGGTTTACCTCCTAAGCAGTCGAGCTTTTTAATTCATGCACTGATCGCTCGACATTACTTATCGGGTGCTTACTACCCAGAAGGTGGTGCCTGGAAAATAGCCGATACGATTATTCCTGTTATCCAACAGTCAGGTGGTGACTTGCTTACTTATGCAAGCGTCGAAAAAATAGTCGTTGAAAAGGGCGTCGCGTTGGGTGTCGAGATGTCTGATGGTCATATCATTCACGCAGATAAGGTTATTAGTGCTGCAGGCGTAATGAATACCTTTCAAGACCTGGTTCCGCAGGCGCTGAGCAAAAAGTTCTCTTATGATAAAAAGCTGCAAGAAGTTGAATCATCAAAAGCGCACTTGGGAATGTATATTGGTTTGAAGGGCAGCACTGAAGAATTGAAGCTACCCAAGACGAACTTCTGGATCTTTCCTGATTATGACGCCGATAGTGCTTTGGATGCGTTTGAGAATGACAAAGATAAGCCTTTGCCTGCGGTGTATATTTCATTTCCGTCTGCAAAAGACCCTGAATGGCAGCGAAAGAACCCTAGCAAGTCGACGATAGAAATCGTTGCGCCTTGTCCTTATGAATGGTTTGAAAAGTGGGAAGACCAGCCATGGGGGAAACGAGGCACGGACTACGAAGCACTCAAAGACATGTTTACCGAGCGTATGCTGAAAGCACTCTATGAAAAAATGCCTCACTTAGAAGGTAAAATCGACTATCACGAAACCAGTACGCCCTTGTCGACAAACTTCTTCTGCGCCTACAAAAAATGTGAGCTCTATGGACTTAATCATGACCCTTCTCGTTTTGAGCAAGACTGGCTGCGACCTGAGACGCGAATTCCCGGCTTGTATCTAACTGGCCAGGATGTGCTTAGCTGTGGCATTGGTGGCGCGATGATGGCAGGAGTGATGACATCGGTTAGTGTGCTGGGTTGGAAAAGCTACAAGCTACTTAATCGCTTTGGCTTGCGCGATAGGATTGGTTTGGCTGTGCCTGTTTAGGCGCAGCGCTGCTTGCTATCACGCCGATAGCTCTGGGGATAAACAGCGATGGTGTTTGTCCCCGCCATTGATTGTGTAGCAATCAATTATTGATGGGCCTCTTGTAGAAACTCAGCGCGTGTCTGTGGGTTGGTTTTAAAGGAACCTCCTAAGGCTGTCGTTGATGTTTCAGAGTTTGCATCCATAATACCTCGGGATTTAACGCAATAATGTGTTGCGTTAATTGATACTGCGACGTTGTCGGTATTGAGTAAGACTTGCAGCGCAACTAAAATTTGCTTTGTTAATCGTTCCTGAACTTGAGGGCGCTGTGAAAAAAACTTTACGATACGATTTATCTTGGATAAGCCGATGATTTTTTCTGCGGGAATATACGCGACTTTAGCTAAACCATCGATCGTGACGAAGTGGTGTTCGCAAGTACTTATCAGGTTAATGCGACTGACTTTAACCATTTCATCGACATTCATTTTGTTTTCGATAACCGCTATTTTGGGAAAGTTCTGATAGTCCAGGCCAGAGAATATCTCCTCCAAGTACATTTTTGCGATTCTGTGTGGAGTTTCAGCCAGGCTATCGTCTTGAAGGTCTAGCCCCAAAGTTGCCACGACCTCGGCTAATAAACCCTTAATTCGCTGATATTTTTGTTCGTCAGTGTATGGCGTCTGAACAAGAGGCGTTTCAAGTCCCATTTCAACTAAGGTGCTTTTAACTAATTGGGCTTCAGGGCTAAGCATGGGCATAGTTCTCCAAAGTTTCAGGTAGGATTGAGGCCTGCATTGTCAGTGATACTGAATCAGCAAACCGGAGCGCGTGTGGTTTCTCAACGTTTACTTTGGCGAAGGTGGTGTGGGGACTCGTGGTGCAAATTTGCAAAATTTCTTTTACAAGTCGCTCGAGTAATAAGAATCTGCCTTCTTCAACAAGTTGAATGATTCGCTTGGTAATGATCTTATAGTCCAGCGCGTCTTTCACCTGATCTGATTGCGCGGCTTTATTGGCAGAATAATGTAGTTCGACATTCACGACGATATCTTGTTGTTTAATTTTTTCTTCTTCATTAAAGCCGATAAATGTTCGTAAGCGTAGTTTGTCGATTTTAATAATCGCATTTGATAAATTCATAGTCCGTTTCCTCTCATTATTAATCATTACGAATCAAATTGAATAATGGATCTCAATTGCCATTGCCCAGATCGGTGTCTGGTTCATTTTCTAAGATTGTGTTCAGCTCTTTTTCAGATTGAAGCGATAATTGGCGAACCCTTTCAGATGAGATGAAGAGTATCTCGCTGATCTCTTTTAGCGTGTAGGTGCGGTTGATTCCTATGCCGTATCGCATTCGGAGTATGGTTTGTTTTCGTAGATCTAAGCTCCCTAGGATGTTTTTTAGGTCTCGTTTGTACAGGAGCTCCTGTGTTTTTAGGTCTTGTTCGTTTTTTCCAATGAGTTCGTGTTCTTCAGGTTCTGGAGACTGTGCATACCATTCTGTGTTAGCGGTCGCATGAGTATTTAATTCGACATAAGGTGCTTTATTACTGATGTTATCTGGCAAACTCGCTCTAAACTCATGGCTTCTAGGAGGTCGTGATAGCTGCTGTTCTAGCTTTGCCCTCGTTTTGTCGGCAATTGCTTTATCGCGGAGTTGATCGTAAGGTTTACGAACGACACTTGCTTGCTTTTCGATAGCCGCATGTATGTGATGACTAATGGCAGTATAAGCATAAGTCGAAAAGAGGAACCCCTTACTGGGATCAAAGCGCTCAATGGCTTTAAGTAAGCCGATACTGCCTTCCTGCACTAAATCGTTGTAAGGCATTCCGAGGAATCTAAATTTGCCAGCTACGCTAAAAACAAGCTTCAAATTTGCAGTTATTAGTTCATTACGTTCGCTCTTATATTGTTTACTTAGTTTTTCCAGCGTGTGGACCTGATCACACAGAAGAAATTGGTCTGCTGTGTTTTCTTGATTGATGTGTTCGTTGATAACTTTTATCACTAGGTGGCGAGGGACTTTCCAAAGTGAAAGGTTTTTTTTCAGCTTTCTGCTTACTGCTTTCCTCTGCTGCTTTGAACCTTCGATATGGTCGATTACCTCAAGAGAATCGATGAGAGAAATGATTTTTAAATAGACACTTCCATCGTTATAGATCTGGGTTCTTAAGTATTTTTGAGTTTCGTTCTCGATTAGTTCGACCAATGACTTCAAAGAGCTCAGTAGTCTGGGAAACTGAGCAAATAAAACCAGCTGTGACAGGGCGTAAGACTCCATAGATTTATAGAGCTTCATTTGCGTTGCGATAGGCAGTTGTGGCAGCTGATTATTCTCAAGGTCATAAGGGTTTCCACTCGTATTGCTAATCTTGGTTTCAGCATATTCTTTAGCGAGCATAGGTGCTTATTCTCCGGACACTGTTTAATTACCTTTACTCGAAGAATGCGAAAACGGATCATAATTTTGTGTTTTCATGTCGTTTCGTTTTAGAAAACAGAACTTAATTGTGATCCGAATTTACAACCTCCCCGTAAACTGGTTTGAGCGCTCGAGATGAATGTCACCGACGCATGTTTAATTTGTAAGAATGATGTCGGTATTAACTCAAAACGAAATTGAAGAATGATTTAGGGAAGGTACACATTATGTCCACTCGACTTTTAGACAGGCTTTCTTGGGCCAAAAGTTTATCCGTATTGTTGTTTGCCAGTTCAACACTATTATTGTCAGCATGTAGTGACAGCGATAACGATAGCGCAGCGTCTTGCACGGGTTCAATCGCAGACATCGCTGACTGCAACGATAGCTTCGATACACTTTATGCTGCGGTGGCGGCGGCAGGCTTAGGTGAAACCCTAAGTGGTGGAGAGTTTACAGTATTTGCGCCGACGGACGATGCCTTCGATGCATTGTTTACAGCATTGGGTGTGACGCCAGATGAGTTCCTGGCGCGTTCAGACCTAGCTAATATCCTGACTTACCATGTTTTATCTGGAACGGTTGACGCGACAGCAGCTACATCCTTAGCTGGAATGATGGATAACACAACACCCACTGTTGAGACGTCGAGTATTGAAGTATCTGTCTCTGGCGATGATCTATTTGTTAACCGCTCTCAAGTTGTGATCGCTGACGTTGTTGCGGACAACGGTATCATTCACGCAATAGATAAGGTTCTTATTCCACCAAATTATTTCAATGTTGTTGAAACGGCACAAGCAGATGGTCGCTTTGATACATTGGTGGCTGCCGTCGTTGAGGCTGGCTTAGTAAGCACTTTAGCGACAACGCCAGACCTAACCGTTTTTGCACCGACTGATGATGCCTTTGCAGACTTGGTGGCAAATAATGACGCGTTTGATAGTGCCGGTGATATTCTTGCACTAACGAATCTTGGGGATATTCTGCAATATCATGTATTGGACTCTGAAGTTGATGCTTTGACCGCAATCAGCCTGTCAGGCAATACAACAACGCCGTTATATACCGCAAAAGATCTGGCAATTTCTTATGATGACCCAGACTTATTCATTAACACATCTAAGGTCATTGTTGCCGATGTCGATACATCAAATGGAATAATCCATGCGATTGATAAAGTCCTATTGCCACCATCAGCTGATGCTTTATCAGATGACAGTATTACCATTGGTGAGCTGGTGACTAATTTGGCAGGGGCTGAGGTGGATGCAGAGTTCACAACCTTGCTCGCCGCGCTTCAGCAAGAAGGCTTAGATGCTGCGTTGGTGGGGGATGGGCCGTTCACCGTGTTTGCACCGACTGATGCAGCGTTCGCAGCAGTGGGTACACCTAGTGAAGTGCTTGCTTTAGGTGGCTTGGCAGATATCTTGAGCCAACACGTAATCAGCGGCACAGAAATTGACTCCATAGCTGCCTATGCAGCAAATGGCACGGCTGTACCGACATTGCGTGCAGATACAGATCTTACAGTAGATATCGATATGGGTATGCTGATGGTTGGAAATGCCACGGTGTTGATTACAGATGTTGAAACCTCAAATGGTGTTATTCATGTAGTCGATGCGGTAATCACAGCCCCTTAGTAGAAGTGGTTATCTAAATCGATCTACCTTTGTCCCGCTTTGCGGGACTTTTTTTTCGAATTAGAGCGAGTCTAGGAGAGCGTTATTTTATGGCTACCAATACAAGTAAAAATGTAGATACAGAGCATCGCAGCAAACAAAGCACTACCCTAAGATTACCTTGCAGGGGCTGCCTAAAAACATGCTCAAACTATACAGTGTGTGATGGACGCCCGTGGAGAACAATGATAGCCATTGACTCATGAGTTAGAAATCGACACGGCTCGTGTAGAAAAGGCTGAGTAAAACAATTGTTACCTTAGTAGCTTGGTTCGGTTTAGGTTTCTGAGTAAGCCAAGAGCTGGCCTACTACCACTCAATATCCATATTGTTCCAATCTTTAAAACTTAACTTTCCATCTGCTTTTGACTCAACTAAGAGTTGATGCAGCCGATCTGCGACAAAGTCGGTCTTGAATAGTTTTTCTTCTGGAACGCCCGCTTGGTATGGCTTTGAAAGTTCGGTGTCTGTGGTTCCAGGGTGGAATGAAATGACTTTTGCTTTTGGAAAGCGACGACTGTATTCAATAGAAGCATTCTTGAGAAGCATGTTTAGTGCTGCTTTAGAGGCTCGATAGCTATACCAGCCGCCGAGCCGATTATCTTTAATGCTACCCACTCTTGCTGATAATACAGCAATCGTGGTCGCTGAATTTTTATTCAGTAACCCGGTCAGCTCTTTTAACCAGACAATCGGCATGAACGTGTTGGTCTCAAAAACGCTATGCAGACTTTCATAGTTGATATCTTCGATACGTTTCTCAGGCTTTATGTTGAGTTCTTTACTATGTAGTAAACCGCTGGCGATCACGATATATCGAATAGGTATATGACTGTCCGCTATTTGTTTGCAGCAAGCCTGAATCGAACTAAGCTTGGCGTCGGTTTGTAGCCATTCGGTTTTTGTTTTTTGACTTTCATTTCTCTGGGGCTCGTTCCTAGACAGCGCAAAAATAGTCGTGATGCTTCTATCTGATTGCATACGTTTAAGGATTGCGCTCCCAATACCCCCGTTAGCGCCGATGATAATTGCTGCAGCCTTGGATTGGTTCATTTTGTGTGACCTCAATGGTTATTGAAAACTGAGTGCAGGGAGTAATGGCTTATTGGAAGGGTGCATCAGCTTGATTCAGGTTTGAAATCAAAAGAATCGGGTGAAAGAAAGATTTACCTTCCAATGGTTTTTGTTGTTAACAATAGGGCTGTTATATAGCGAGGAGTCCAGCCAGGAAT
>NZ_LWGA01000631.1:0-15266 GCF_001635235.1 Oleiphilus sp. HI0117
CATGGCATACATATTATAAATCTCACCATTTGAAGTCAGCTCACCATGAAACTTCAAGCCGTACCAAGAGCCAATCCCCTCCTCGCGATACTCCTTAATCGAATCGAGCAGGTGATACTCCTTTCCTCGCACAGTATAAGGAGAGTAATTGCCTTTTGGGCTGATTGGCTCCCATTTAGGGATTGCATCTGGCACCTTGGATACATCGAACTCTCCAGTAGGCCCGACATCATGCTTCATGCTGTAGCGAGAACTACTACAAGCCAGCAAAAGCAGGGCCAGGCAACACAAGAGAATGCAACGCAAACTACTCAACACCTTAGTTCATTCCTAGCTTTAGAGCCTCGGAAAGCTGGTAAACTGCCATCGCATATAAATGACTATGGTTATAGCGAGTAATCACGTAAAAATTCCTCAAGGTTAACCAATACTCTTCACCGGTAGCCCCTTGAAGTATCTGAAGTTTCGCAGGCATATTCTTATCCAAACCAGCAGGAAGACGCAAACCGTGTGCCTCAAAATCAGCTACCATATGCGACGGCTTGAGCTTCTTATGAACAAGCTCTTGATAACCCTCTCCTAAGTCTGACTTTTCTAGCTGAAAAGCGACTGGCTGCCCCTCGGACCATTTATGCATCTTAAAATAGTTAGCAACACTTCCCACCGCATCGGTAGCGTTATTAAGAATGTCCGCAACCTTATCGCCATCGAAATCAACTGCGTAGTGACGATAGCTACTTGGGATAAACTGGCCGTAACCCATCGCACCCGCATATGAGCCTTTCAAGTCTAAGGCTGCAAAGCCCTGCTCTTTAGACAGAAGAAATACTTGCTCTAACTCTTTTGTGAAAAACTTTGAACGAGGCGGATAGTCAAAAGCTAAAGTTGAAAGTGCATCCACCACACGATAACTCCCCTTGTTACGGCCGTAGCGAGTTTCAACACCTATTATGGCAGCAATAACATGAACCGGAACACCGTACTTTTCCTGAGCCCGGTTTAGGCTCTCTCGGTTTTCTTCAATGAAGGCTAAACCTTTCTTAATTCGATCATCGGTAAGAAATATCTTTCGATAACCCTTCCATTCGAGGCGCTTCTCTGCAGGTCGAGCAATTGCTTTCAGAATACTATCTTTCTTTTCTGCCTGAGAAAATATTTCAGCTAACTTTGCACTTTCAAAGCCGTGCTTACTAACCATCATATCAATAAAGCTTTTAGCTTTTTCGTGCTCAATATAGTTCGCATTTGCCGAAGAAACCGACAACAGCATCAGGCAAGCTGAGATTACAAAAAACAATTTATTTCCTGAACGCATACATAATCCTTTTATTGTTCGCAATTCGCTTAGCGCGACAGCATCTTTCTATGAGTATGAATTGACATCAGTACACCAAATGCCGCCATTAGAGTTACCGCAGAGGTGCCGCCATAACTTACCAACGGAAGTGGCACACCCACAACAGGTAAGATACCACTTACCATACCGATATTTACAAAAACATATACAAAAAATGTCATGACCAGACTGCCCGCCAATAGACGACCATATGAATCCTGAGCCTTAAGCGCTATGAACAGCCCCCTGAATATAATCAGTAAATATAGAAGCAACAACCCCAAGACGCCAACAAAACCAAACTCTTCTGCACAGACTGCAATAATAAAATCGGTATGACTTTCAGGTAAAAAATTCAGTTGAGACTGAGTACCTTCAAGCCACCCCTTCCCCCAGGTGCCGCCAGAGCCAATCGCCGTTTTCGATTGAATAATATTCCAACCTGAGCCTAGCGGATCACTTTCTGGGTCGAGAAAAGTTAGGACACGTTGTTTTTGGTAATCTCGCATCACAAACATCCACATAAGCGGCGCAAAAGATGCGAGTAAAACAGCAAAGCCCCCGACTAGCCTCCAGCTCAAACCCGCAAACATTAATACAAAAACACCCGAGGCGGCAATTAAGATTGAAGTCCCCAAATCCGGCTGCTTAACAATGAGCAATACCGGAATAAAAACGAGCACCAATGATCCCATGACAGCCTTAAAGCTTGGAGGTAAATAACGCGCAGCCAAAAACCATGCAACCATCATCGGCACCACCAACTTCATAAACTCAGAGGGCTGAAAACGCGGTAAACCTGGTAGCTGTAACCATCGCTGTGCACCTTTAGCACCCGTTCCAAAGAAAATAACCCCTATCAACGCTGCGACACCAATAACATATAGCCATGGAGACCAACGCCGGTAGACATTGGGATCTAGCTGAGCAAAAACAAACATCACAACAAATGCAATACCGAAGCGTGTCGCCTGTTTTTCGACATACACCATATCTTGACCACCTGCGCTATATAAAATAGCCAGACCAACGGCACACAACAATAGAAGCAAGCCCAACATGATCGGGTCTAGGTGCAAGCGAAACAGAAGACCACCACTATTGCGCAAGTGACTTTCTGCCCCGGGCATCTGCCTTAGAAACTCTCTACTCATTTGATTCGCGACTCAAATATCAAAACGACTATTCCTTTGGAGTATCTGGATTAGAGGAAGCTATATGCCCGAGAGAAATCAACCACTCATCAAACATGGCCCTAGCAACTGGCGCAGCAGCACTACTTCCTCCTCCCCCATTTTCAACAATCACCGCCACGGCAATTTGGGGCTCATCCAACGGCGCAAAACCAACAAATAAAGCGTGATCTCGATGTCTCTCGATCAAGGCTTCAGCATCATATTTTTCGCCCTGAGCAATACCTACTACCTGAGCTGTTCCGGTTTTTCCCGCCATTTTATAACTAGCATTGCGACCACTACCGCGAGCCGTCCCATGACGGCCATGCATCACATCAGCCATCGACTCAATAATATAATCAAGGTCTTCCGGCCTGCTAAGATCAAGGTCAGGCATTTCAACCTCACGACGGCGAGCAGAATATTCGCTTTCTCCCTTTCTTAGGGAAATCGACCTCAATAGAGTTGGTGCAACCCAGCGTCCCCGGTTTGCCAAAAATGCTGTAGCCGTTGCCAACTGCAATGGCGTTGCAAGCATAAAACCTTGACCAATCCCTAGGTTCAGTGAGTCACCTGGATACCAAGAGCGACCTTTTAGGGCCTTCTTCCACTCACGAGTTGGTAAAATCCCGGATCTTGCTTCAGAAATATCCAAAGCAGTATTACTCCCAAAACCGAAATAGCCTAAATACTTAGACATCTGATCAACACCCATTTTAAACGCGAGATCGTAAAAATAGGTATCGCATGACTGAGCAATAGCAGATCTTAAATTTATACGCCCATGCCCTTCCCGCTTCCAGTCGCGATATATCCGCTCATCATTTTGTAATTGATAACGTCCCTCATCCCAAATGCTAAACTCTCGCGTGGTCGTATTGGTATCAAGACCGCCTAAACCGACCATAGGCTTAATCGTAGAGCCAGGTGGATACTGCCCTTTTAATGCCCTGTTAAATAAAGGAAGATCCAAAGAATCTCTTAGCTCGCCATAAGACTTGTAATCAATCCCCGTAACAAAAGCATTTGGATCAAAGCTCGGCGTACTAACCATTGCCAGTATGCCGCCGGTTTCAGGCTCTATTGCGACCACGGCTCCCCTATTTGAGCCAAGTAGCTCCACTGCCCGGTTTTGCAGCTGTGCATCCATATGTAGAGTAAGATTTCTACCTGGCACCGGATCACTTCTATCCAACACCCGCAAAACCCTGTTACTGGCGTTTGTTTCTACGGTTTGAAAGCCAACCTGACCATGCAATTCTGACTCATAAAATTTTTCAACTCCAAGCTTGCCGATATAGTTAGTCGCCGAGTAGTTTTGCTCATCGACCTTTTTTAGCTCTTTTTCATTTATTCTTCCGACATAACCGATCGAATGCGCAGTATCTTTCGCCATCGGGTAGTGTCTAGCGAGCTCGGCAAGTACCTTCACTCCCTTCAGTTCATGCCTGCGCACCTCGAGCATCGCAATTTCTTTCTCGGTCAACTTACTTTTTAGAATAACAGGGTGAAATGGTCTTCTGGCCCGTTTTAAACGTTTTTTAAAGCGCCTCACATGATCATCAGAAATTGATATGACTTGGGCAATCGAAGCAATACTTTCATCAATGGAGGCGCTGTCTTCTGGTGTAATCGCGACACTGAAAATTGGCCGATTGTCAGCTAGCAAAATACCGTTTCGGTCATAAATCAAACCACGGTTTGGTGCAATCGATTGCAACTGCATGCGATTCTTATCGGATAAAGTTTGAAAATGCGTATGATTAGTAATCTGCAGGTAGTACATGCGGAAGATCAATCCGCCCGTCAAACTCAAGACAAAGATTGACGCCACAATCGTGCGAAAAGCATAAATTCGCTTCTCTCGATTCGAGTCCTTAAGGCGACGATCAGACTTCAAACCCAACTCCCCTGAAATAGATCGAATACACTGCAAACACTCTTTTTAATCATGAACGGTGATAAGGGTGATTCTGCGTAACCGTCCAAGCCCTATATAGCTGCTCAGCAAGCACAACACGAACAATGGGATGAGGTAATGTTAATGCAGAGAGAGACCACTGCTGATCAGCACGAGCTCGACATTCATTGCTTAAGCCGTCCGGCCCACCAATAAGAATAACTAGATTTTTGCCACTCATTTGCCAGTTTTCAAGGTTAGAGGCTAACTTCTCCGTACTCCAGTTAACACCTTTAACCTCAAGCGCAACAACATGATCCTGACTATTAATTTGAGCGAGTATAGCCGCACTCTCTTTTTGAA
Organism: Oleiphilus sp. HI0117; assembly: GCF_001635235.1. Lineage (NCBI taxonomy): Bacteria > Pseudomonadati > Pseudomonadota > Gammaproteobacteria > Oceanospirillales > Oleiphilaceae > Oleiphilus > Oleiphilus sp. HI0117. The sequence continues at coordinate 4,775 of NZ_LWGA01000631.1, forward strand.
TAGCGCGCTTGATATCGGCATTCTTACTACGATTCCCCAAGGGAATCTCGATAAACTCTAAAGGAAGGTCTTTAGGAAGGCGCTTAACATATTCGTTTGCGCCTTCCGTCACCCACTTCGGCATTTTAGTACCAACAGCAAGTATTTTTATTTTCATCGCTATCGCAATTCACAAACAGTGCAGAGATTGAATTATGCTTATTACATAAGCCAAAGGAAAAACTAAAGAAAAGGCTATAGTTAATGCTCAGTCATTGAGGCACTGGCATCCGGGCCATCACGCCAAAAGCCTTCCAGGTCATAAAATGTGCGTGAAGCGGGAAGCATCACATGAACGACAACCTCGCCCAGATCAACCAAAACCCAGTCACTGCCATCAGCACCTTCAATACCTAAAGGCCGTCCGCCTTTATCTTTTACTTCGGAAACCAAATTTTCTGCAAGAGACTTAACGTGTCTGCTCGAAGTCCCTGAAGCGATCACCATATAGTCTGTGACGCTAGTTTTATCTTTAACATCCAGCACACAGATATTATCAGCTTTAAGATCCTCTAAAGCCTCGACCACTACAGTTTTCAATTCTTCAGTTTGCATACGTTCTTTGTGTTCCCCATTTGGTTAATTTTGCCTGCTCTGAAACAGCGTTTCAAAACAGCAACTCACTCTCGATAAAGCGCATTATCACAGATATAGTCTTCAACCGCACCTATCACAAGGTAACGAATGCTTTTATTTTTCCTGACCGCTTCACGAATGGCAGTGCTAGAGATATCTAACTGCGTCAAATCAAGCATCAAAGCTAAGCCGCCCGGCTGCTCATGCAAGTAATTGGCAGACATAACCCATTCAAAGCCAAGTTGCTCCAGACATTGCTTTATATCGCCTTCAAGTTCACCCGGGCGCTTTACAACAACAATATGCGTCTGCTTTGATAGCTGCTCTGCCTGACGCCAGGTTCTTAAACCTCGCGCAGCATCAGTCCCCATGACGATACTCAAGGCCTGATCACCAAGCTCTTGACGCTTCTCGCGAACTGATTCAATGGTATAACTTGGACAACCCCGCCGAATCTCTCGCTCATCAACATTCAAACACGAGTCATGAGCTGTCGCCAGCTTCAACATTTCAAGGCGAGAGTCAGCACTTGCCGACACACTATCCTTATGCACAGCCTGGTAACAAGGCATCAAGTCGACACTGTTGACACCCAGTTCCGAGACAAGCTCGGTGGCCATGCGCAAATGACCAACATGAACCGGGTCGAAAGTACCACCGAAAACAACTTTCACGAAGTTAGACTTCTCATAAGGAATCTAATTAATGCAGGCCTCACTGACGGATATGCCCATCGCCCAGCACCACAAATTTTTCCGAAGTTAAGCCATGCAGACCAACCGGCCCACGCGCGTGAATCTTATCGGTTGAAATGCCGATTTCTGCACCCAAACCATATTCAAAGCCATCAGCAAATCGCGTTGAGGCATTGATCATTACCGAGCTGGAATCGACACTCGCTAGGAATTGACGACCTTTTGTATAGTTCTCGGTAACAATTGAGTCAGTATGGTGCGAACCGAACTCATTGATGTGCGCAATGGCTTCCTGCATACCCTCTACCACCTTAATAGATAATACCGGCGCAAGATATTCTGTCTGCCAATCTTCCAGCGTCGCATCCTTCGCAGCAAAACCCGCATTATTCAAGATTGTGCAAGTTTGCTCACAGCCACGTAGCTCAACCTCTTTTTCTGCATATAAAACTGCTAACTGGGGCAGAACCTCTTCAGCGACAGGCGCATCAACCAAAAGCGTTTCCATCGTATTGCAAGTGCCATAACGATGCGTTTTTGCATTCAATGAAATTGCCTTCGCCTTTTCAATATCCGCATCACGGTCGATAAACACGTGACATATACCGTCCAAGTGCTTAATTACTGTCACCTTAGCGTCTCGACTGATTCTCTCGATCAGACCTTTTCCGCCACGAGGCACGATCACATCGACATATTCTGGCATGGTGATCATTTCACCCACTGCCGCGCGATCTGTCGTTTCAATCACCTGAACAGCCGTTTCAGGCAAGCCAGCTTCAGACAAACCTATTGCGATACAGCTCGCGATGGCCTTGTTTGAATGAATAGCTTCTGAACCGCCACGAAGAATCGTTGCATTACCCGATTTAATACACAGGCTCGCCGCTTCAACCGTTACATTTGGTCTAGACTCATAGATAATCCCAATCACACCAAGCGGCACACGCATCTTGCCAACCTGAATACCGGAAGGCATATACTTGAGATCGTTAATAATTCCAACAGGATCATCAAGCCCTGCTACTTGCTGCAAGCCTTCAATCATGCCATCTATACGCGCTGGCGTAAGCTCCAAACGATCAAGCATCGCATCATCCAAACCATTTTCACGCCCAGCCTCAAGATCCTTTTTATTCTCTTGAATCAACATATCACGCTTGGCATTCAAAGCATCAGCGGTTGCTAATAGAGCTTTGTTTTTTAATCCGGTACTGACTGAAGTCATCTGGCTAGCAGCTTGACGAGCTGCCTCACCCACTTTGACCATATAGGCTTTAACGTCCATCTTCTTCTCTTGGCTTAATTATCAAAAACGCGATTATAGCGTGTTCCTACTGCCGCTCCTAGTACTAGCAATGTAGCACCCCAAAAAGAGCCGCCAAACAGCGAGAAACTAAACACAAGACATCCGTATTTCTTACTGATATCGAGACATCTTAAATAGAACATTATATTCTAAACATCTGATCTTTTAGCATAAGTGAGAATATAAGCGCACTCCACCACCACTCACTAAAGCACCACATCCCTTATTATTTAGCGACAAGCCTGTTATAATTCCGCACCCTTTTGTTAGGTAGCAGCCTATAGAAATAGCAGCTATCCACTTAAACACGATTTTTTCGTTTATTGACCTCTGGTAAGAGTTACATATATGTCGCAATACAATTTGACTCATTTAAAGCAATTGGAAGCTGAAAGCATCCACATCATTCGAGAAGTAGCCGCTGAATTTGATAATCCGGTAATGCTCTATTCTGTCGGTAAAGATTCCGCTGTTATGCTGCACTTGGCTCGCAAAGCTTTTGCACCAGGTAAGCCACCTTTCCCTCTAATGCATGTTGACACTACCTGGAAATTCCAGGAAATGATCAAGTTTCGTGACGAGACCGTTAAAAAGTATGGCTTCGATCTGATCGTGCATATCAACCAGGAAGGCGTTGATCAAGGCATCGGACCTTTTACTCACGGTAGTGCCAAGCACACCGACGTAATGAAAACCCAAGGTCTTAAACAAGCACTGGACAAATATCAGTTTGACGCAGCCTTCGGTGGCGCACGACGTGACGAAGAAAAGTCTCGCGCTAAAGAACGTGTTTACTCTTTCCGTGATGAAAACCACCGCTGGGACCCAAAGAATCAGCGCCCTGAATTATGGAATACTTATAACGGTAAGATTAATAAAGGTGAAAGCATTCGTGTATTCCCTTTATCTAACTGGACAGAACTTGATATCTGGCAGTACATCCACCTGGAAAACATCGATATCGTTCCACTTTATTTCTCAGCGAAGCGACCTGTTGTTGAACGTGACGGCGTCATGATCATGGTTGATGATGAACGTATGCCGATTGAAGAAGGTGAAAAGGTAGAGATGAAGTCGGTACGCTTCCGTACGCTTGGTTGCTACCCGCTAACGGGTGCAGTTGAGTCTGAAGCGACAACCTTGCCCGAAATAATTCAGGAAATGCTACTAACCACCTCCTCTGAAAGACAAGGCCGCGTCATTGATCACGACCAGGCAGGCTCAATGGAGCAGAAGAAGCGCGAAGGTTATTTCTAGGCCAGCATATACGTACAAAGCTGATACATAGCAACCAAGATTATTGCCTCACGCTAAGACCCAGCGCGAGGCAGCAAATAAAGAGATAGTTTACATGTCACACCAGTCAGATCTTATCAGTGAAGATATTAACGAATATCTGAAGCAACACGAACAAAAAGAACTACTACGTCTTCTTACTTGTGGTAGCGTTGACGACGGCAAGAGCACACTTATTGGCCGACTACTTCATGACTCTCAAATGATTTATGAAGATCAACTTGAAGCAATTAAGAAAGACAGCGTTAAGTCCGGCACCAACGAAGGTGAAATCGACCTTGCACTATTAGTTGACGGCCTACAGGCTGAGCGCGAGCAAGGCATCACCATTGATGTTGCTTATCGTTATTTCTCAACTGCTAAACGCAAGTTCATCATCGCCGACACTCCCGGACACGAGCAATATACTCGTAACATGGCAACTGGTGCGTCAACTGCTGACCTGGCAATCATCCTGATCGATGCACGTCACGGTGTATTAACGCAAACCAAACGTCACTCATTTATTGCTTCTTTACTGGGTATTAAGCACGTCATCGTTGCCATCAATAAGATGGATCTGGTTGACTACAGCGAAGAGCGCTTTAATGAAATCAAGAGCGATTACCTTTCATTCTCTGACCAGTTAGATTTGGGCGATATCCAGTTTGCACCACTTTCTGCACTGAAAGGTGTTAACACAATCAGCAATAGCGACAAGACACCTTGGTACAAAGGCAAGCCTCTAATGGAGATGCTTGAGTCAGTCGAAATAGCTAAAGACAAGAATCTGGAAGACTTCCGCCTACCAGTACAATACGTTAACCGCCCTAACCTTAACTTCCGTGGTTTCTGTGGAACGATTGCTTCGGGTATCGTTAAGCCTGGCGATAAAATTACTGCACTTCCTTCGGGTAAAAGCAGTACCGTAAAAGAAGTCGTGACCTTTGAAGGTTCACTGGATGAAGGTTTCGCAGGTCAAGCGGTTACGCTTACCTTGAATGATGAAATCGATATCAGTCGTGGCGATATGATTGTTCAGTCTGACAATCACCCAACGGTAAGTTCTGCGGTAAAAGCACATATCGTTTGGATGTCTGAAGACAAAATTCAGCCAGGCAAGCTTATTGATATTAAACTTGGTTCCAAGCAGGCTTCAGCGTCAATTCAGTCAATTGAGCATTTAATTGACGTTAATACGCTTGAGAAAAAGGATGCCAGCGAACTAGAGCTTAACAGTATTGCATTGTGTACGATCCATGCAAACCAGACACTTGCGTTTGACCCATATGGTGAAAACAAAGCAACGGGCGCCTTCATTATTATCGACCGTCTAACCAACGTAACGGTTGGCGCAGGCATGATCGTTGAAGCCGCTGAAGATACTAGCGCACAGTGGGAACCTGTTAGCGAAGCAGAGCGTGCAGCGCGTTTAGATCACCAGGTAGCCTCGATTATTGCTTGCTCAGGTGAAGCGGGTGATGTACTCGCTCAAGCCGCTGAGCGTAAGCTGTTCAATCAGGGTCGAACTTGCCTGTTGATCACCTCTCACATGGCCGACAACGATGCAGATAAACTCTTGATTGCTAAGGCAGCTAAAGAAGCAGGCTTAATTGCAATTACCTCATTGGAAGGCAGTTCAGATATTGCAGATACCGTACTATCAGCAACATCTGACGTAGATATTCCTGAACAGGTAAAAGGGCTTAGCTAAATTTGATTCACTGAGATACTCATCTCAGTAAGCCTAACCCAAAGACAGGGGCTACGATTTACTTCGTAGCCCCTTATTTCATTGGACACAGAGAGAACTCAATCCATGGCTATTACTTCGCTAGTTTTTCATAAGATTACTCGCTGGCAAGAAGATCAACCTTCAGAAATTCAACTCTGTGAGCAGGCACCTGACGTCACTGCAGATCATGAAGGACTCTTCAGTCAACTTAAAAAAGTCTTTCAATTCAAAGCAGGTAAATTCCACGGTCAATTTGATGAAGACTATAGTAGTGCCCCCTATCAAAACTGGTTGAAAGAGCAACTGGATGGAAAAATCAGCTTCGAGAAGCTAAGCCTTCTCTACATGAATCAACTCAAAGACCTAGTGGATAAAACCAGCGAGAGCTTTGAAGCCACTATCCTTACGGTTCATGAGGAACGTGCAGATGGCCCTCGAGTCTATATCTTTGCGCTGGAAACAAATTCCGGCCTACTCCTAGACTCTGGGCTTAATCTCGATACCGTGGACTACCTCAACACAAATAAAATGGATCTTGCCCTGCGCATCGACCTTGATGACTGGCTTTCAGAAAGCGAAAGTACTGACCCATACCTTTGCTTGGTCCGCGCACGCTCAAAAGCCAAAATAGGTGAAGCATTCACTCAGTCAATCGGTTTCAAGAGCTCTATCGACAGCGCAAAAGAAACTGAAACGCTAATGGAAGTATTAGCAGGCTACACCAAAGAAACCGAACCCAAGCAAGCTGCTCAGCTTCATCAAAAAGCCTATGACTTTTGCGTTGAACAGCAGCAGCTAGGTGAAGCAGTGCCGATTAATGAGCTATCGGGCTTCCTTGATGAAAATGAACCCACCCGCTTTGCTCAATTCGCAGAACAAGAAGCGCAACTAGACACCAGCCAAACCCTGCGCCCAGACACTCGTAAGCTAAAGCATTTGGTCAGAATCTCTGGCAAGGGCAATGGTTTAAGCCTGTCCTTTTCATCAGACCTTATGCAGCAAACAATCTTGTTTGATGAGCAGTCAAATACGCTCACTATTACAGAAATCCCCAAGAGCCTGAAAAAACAGATTCTTGAACACATTAAGGACAAGCAAGAAAACTAGTTCTTAACACTAAACCAAGGCGCCGGATTTACGTTCCGGTCATGCTGATAGGAAATAACATGTCTACCACACCAAACGAGCAAACTTACGTTGTTTGCGCATTATATAAATTTGTCACACTCGAAAATTACAAAGAGATTCAAACCCCTCTTCTTGAATTGATGAAGAGCATCGACGTACGAGGCACCCTACTACTTGCAGAAGAAGGCATCAACGGCACCGTTGCTGGCTCTAGAGCGGGCATAGACAAACTTCTTGAGTGGTTAAAGTCAGACCCACGTTTGAGCGATCTTAGCTATAAGGAGTCTTTCACCCAAGAAGCTCCGTTTGCCCGAACCAAGGTAAAACTGAAAAAAGAAATCGTCACCATGGGCGTTGAAGGCATAAACCCTAAGGAAGTAGTTGGCACCTATGTAAAGCCAAAGGACTGGAACGCACTCATCTCTGACCCTGAAGTTCTACTAGTCGATACGCGAAATGATTATGAGGTCGAAATTGGCACCTTCCAACATGCCTTGAACCCTCGAACCGAAAGCTTTAGAGAGTTCCCTCAGTACGTTGCAGAAAACCTGGATAAGGCAAAGCACAAAAAAGTCGCGATGTTTTGTACGGGCGGTATTCGTTGTGAAAAATCGACAGCTTACCTGAAAGAACAAGGTTTTGAAGACGTTTATCACCTTGAAGGCGGCATCCTTAAATACTTAGAAGAAGTTCCAGCTGAAGAGACCATGTGGGAAGGCGAATGCTTTGTCTTTGATGAACGCGTAGCAGTCAATCACCAACTGGAGAAAGGTCGTTACGATCAATGTAATGCATGTCGTCTTCCAATTACAGAAGAAGATAAATCTAGCGAGCTTTATGTTGAGGGCGTTAGCTGCCCAAGGTGTCACGACATGCACACCGAAGCACAAAAAGCCCGCTTCGCTGAACGACAGAAGCAAATAGAACTCGCTAAGCTGCGCCATGAGAAACACATTGGTGGCGATGTCAGCGAGACGATTGCTCGACGTAAACTTGAAAAGCAAGCAGCAATCAAAGCGCAGCAAGAGAAGTTAAGCAAGTAATACAGTTGGCCTCATTAGCTTATACGGGCGCCTCTTAGCAGGCCTCGTATAACTTTTATCGCAGGTACTTCATTTTTTTGCATACTGGTTCGCCTGAAGTCTCGCAAAACTCGCTATAATTCCCCAGAATAATAGACTGTTTGATACATGGATGCGCAATGAGCAAAATTTCTACCCTCTTTGTCTTATTTCTTGCAATTAGCTTGGGAGGCTGCGCTGCGGTCACCATTACCGAAAGCGGCCCCTCTGACTTCAGATACCGCCCTCATTATGAAGAATCCAAACATTTCTTTTTATGGGGCTTTATCGGCGAGCATCACATTGACGTCACCAAAATTTGTCGCCAACAACCCGTAAAACAAATGCAAAGCAAATACTCGGCAACAGATGTGCTATTTGCCACCTTATCTCTAGGCTTATACCTCCCCAGAACTGCGAAAGTCTGGTGTGAACTGGAGAATGACGATTCATGAAACAGCTAAATAAATTACTAAGTGCCACCCTGCTAGCGACGACAATAGCGATGAGCCAAGGCTGCGCAGTGATCCATTTTGAAAATGGCGAAGTCGTGCCTGACCCCGTACCGTCTCTATTTGACTTCTCATCAGATGTATCCGAAGACGATTTGGATGCCAGCTCAGGCAAGCGCTACCGCAGGTGGTATCACCACAGCATTTATCAGTTCGCTGAATTAAGCAATGCCCTTGAAACAAGTCAGGTTTGTGTCGGCCTTGACTGGAACCAGGTTACTACTGAGGTTACACCAGTAGATGTGGTGGTCGGCTTGCTGGATAACGCATTATTCTACAACGCCTCGGCTATGGGAATTGACCTCTGGTCTCATTGGAGCATTGAATACTCCTGCCGAACGCCTCAATAGTCAGCGAAACAGAAACTAGTGCGACTGCATAGACTTATGTCGTCGCACCTCGCGAAACAGCAAAGCTGAAAGCACGAGCGCACTGACTGCCAGCCCTACTCCCATACCTCCCCACACGCCTACCGCACCATAGGGCTCCAGCAAGAAGTAAGAAATAGGCATACCGACACACCAATAGCTAATAATCGCTGCCAATGTCGGCGAAGCTCCAAGCTTAAAGCCCCTAAGGGCGCCCATACTAATCACCTGCCAAGCGTCAACCACCTGAAAGATTGCAGCAACTAGAAGAATTGAAGCCACTAACTGAACAAATTCCTGGTAATTCTCCGCTAGAAGCTGTTCCTTTTGTACAAACAGCTGCACCAAAGTTTCAGGTGCAAAGATAAATATTATTGCAGCAAAACAAGCGCTTACAAGTGCCAGTACAAAACCTGAACCCACAGCTTGTGGAACCTGCCCAACAGCATTCTGCCCGTATAACTCCCCCACCTTAACTGAAACCGCTTGGGAGATCCCCAGTGGCACCATAAAACTTAAGGTAGCTGCCTGAAGCGCAACATGATGAGCAGCCAGAGCTGTCGCCCCCAACCACCCAATCATGATTGCTGCAGCCGAAAACATTCCCACCTCCATTGCATGGGCCAAAGCGATAGGTAATCCAAGCCTTAGCGTTTCAAGAAATTGCGAAAGAGAAAAGTTTTGCCAGCCCTTCCAAAAAGGAAATCCCTTAAATTCATCGCGTCGATAACTCAAAAACACCAATCCCAGAAACATCGCCCAGGAAATAATACAGGTTCCTAAGGCTATGCCTTCCAGGCCCATTTTTGGAAAACCCAAATAGCCTTCCATCAACACCAGACTAACCGGGTAATTTGAAACGGCTGCTATTAGGCTAATAGGAAGAATAAGCCTTGAATTACCTAAGCCAACAACCAAACTGCGCATCAAGATAAAACCAAATGCTGGCAACAATGCCCATAAAACAAGATCTAAATATGATTGAGCAAAAAAAACCAGCTCAGACAGCTGGCCAAAGAAAAGTAAGACAGGCGAGATATTAACCAAGCCAAAAGCAAAGACGACAAAAAGAATCACCACCAATAAGCTACCAGACAAGACTGCACGGTGGATTTCACTTTGATTACCACTGCCCTTAGCAAAAGCAACCATATTAGCCGTAGCGACTAAAGCACCAATACCAACGATGTAAAAGAATTGATATACAACTGCGCCCAAACCACCACCAGCAAGCACATCAACCCCTAAACGCCCCATCAATAGCGTATCGATCAAACCCATTAAAGCAAATGAGATTTGCCCTATTACCAATGGGCCAGCAAGGCTAAAGATAGCTTTCAACATAGGAGAGAGTCTTGTTCTAGTGAGCTTTTATCGCTCAAAGTTTATTCTGAAGCAGAATCACGCTTAGCTCTGATACTCGCATACCATTGTGAGGGGTTTATTATCTCACCGTCCTCTTCACTAACTTCGGGATATGGAAGTTTGTTCTGGTGGCAATAGCTAGCGACTTTAGGGTGCGCCCAGCGAAAGAAAGTTTCCTGATAGGTTTTACCATCTAAACGAACCTGATCATAAGACCCAGCCAAGGACCGCTGCCTTTGCGCTTCAGCGAGAATAATGGCTGCGGCAACCGATACGTTAAATGACTCCACCATACCAAGCATCGGAATCACAATATGCTGATCCACCTTGGCCGCTGCGATATCACTGACGCCCTTCTTTTCATTACCTAATAGAATCGCGCAAGGCTTAGTATAGTCAACATCCCTATAATCAATTGCGCTATCAGAC
>NZ_LWGA01000632.1:0-11881 GCF_001635235.1 Oleiphilus sp. HI0117
CCCGGGTCTTCCCCACCATGCCCTGGATCTATAACAACGATAATGTCTCGTTTCTGACCCGCAGGCACTTTCTTAACAACATTCTTGCGCGCTTCATTTAGCTTTTTTGTTTTCGTATATAAATCAACAACCAGACGATTTCCGTACTTCTGATTTGGCTTTAGCAAAAAGCTTTTCGTTTCAGCCTCTTCTTTTAAGTCCAATACAACCCTAAGATCATCTTTATTTCTACGTGCACTGCGCACTCCGGAAATAGGCGTACCTTTGAGATTCAAACTATCAAACTTAAGCGCCTTATCAGCATCATTAATATCCAAAACCAAACGCGAGGGATTCTTCAGCATCATGATTTTATGCTTTACCGGGTGTGATAAATCCAGAACTAAACGAATATACTCTGGAGACTCCCAAATACGCGCATTAGTTACTTTCGCTTGAGCAGCATTTACACTGCCAGCCATAAACGTAAAGGCAGCGAACAGAACAAGCACCTTTGCCAGGAAGCTAACTCTACTAGTACGAACTTTCATTAAATTCAGCTCTCTACTCAATCACAAAAGACATGCTTGAAACCACATGAACTCAAATTATAATTACTCAGCATGAAACATTACTCACTACCAAACCCGAGCCCGGCCTTAAACTAACCTCTTTCAATACTGAAAGAATCTCGCCATCTGCAGTAATCTTACAAAGGCGACCACGCCCGGTGCAGCTCAAATCGACTTCAAAATCGGCCTCAGGCAAGAAACCCTGGCCTTTATCAGGCCACTCAATAACACACAACTGCTTTTCCTGACCGTCATGAGGCACTTCAAAATAATCACGCACCCCCATAAATTCTAGCTCTTCGGGGTCGCCCAAACGATACAAGTCAAAATGATTAACTTGCACATTCTGTAATTCATAGGGTTCAACAATCGTATAAGTCGGACTCTTCACCTTACCAAAGTGCCCTGCACCTTCGAGAATCCCCCTAGTTAAGGTTGTCTTACCCATTCCGAGGTCACCGTGCAAAAAGATACTCACCACACCTTGATGAAAACAATGCTCATCGATGACACTGAATAACAAGCGTCCTAATGCTACTGTCGCTGACTCGTCAACCAATACAAGCCCAATAGCCGCTTTTGTCATACTCGCACCCTATATCGATTCACTCTCTTGCCCTATAATCCATAAACAAATATTAAAACAAGCGCTCTTTGCAGACACAAAAAGCAGGTTCTGCTGCACGTTTATGCCATAATAGCGTCGTAACACATTGCTTATTAATGTATTTGCTGAACAAACATTCCTAGTTAACTGTTAAGTATAGCAAAACATCGTCAGACTTACACAAAGATGCCGCTAGAATAGATTCGATGCAAAACACTAAGCCCAATCTTACTCACAACGAGCTGCTAGAACTTGAGCAGTCAATCCAAAAAAAAGCGCTAGAACTTGGGTTTCAGCAATTTGGCATCACAACTAATGACCTAGACATTCATATAGAACGATACAAAGACTGGCTCGATAGAGGTTTTCATGCAGACCTGGATTATATGGAAAAGCATGGAAGCAAACGCTGGCAGGCTGATGAATTAGTTCCCGGCACGCTTAGGGTTATTTCCTTGCGCATGAATTATCTAAGCGACCCAAACTCTCCTCTAGGCCTTTTGAACGAAAAAGAAAAAGCCTATATATCCCGCTATTCCTTGGGGCGTGACTATCATAAGCTAATCCGCTCGAGGCTAAAAAAGCTGATCGAACATATAAAACAAAAAGCGGAAAGCTACAGCTTTAGAGCTTTTGTCGACAGCGCACCTGTACTTGAACGAGCCTTTGCCCAGAAAGCGGGTTTAGGCTGGTTCGGTAAAAATACTATGCTTATCAGTCGTGAAGCGGGTTCCTGGTTTTTTCTGGGGGAAATATATACCGACCTCCCTCTTCCAATAAGTAAACCATACATAGAGGAACACTGTGGTAGCTGTAAGGCCTGCCTCACTGCCTGCCCGACAAAAGCATTTGAAGGACCGTACTTACTAGATGCTAAGCGCTGCATTTCTTATCTAACAATTGAGTTAAAAGGTAGGATTCCGCTAGAGCTAAGAAAGCCTATGGGGAACAGAATCTTTGGTTGCGATGATTGCCAACTCGTCTGCCCTTGGAACAAGTTCAGAAAACCCAGCCAAGAGACAGACTTTAGCCCCCGAAACAAGCTAGATGATATCACTCTGCTAGAGTTATTCTCTTGGAATGAAGAAACCTTCCTAACGAATACCGCAGGATCACCCATTCGCAGAGCGGGCTACGAATCCTGGTTAAGAAATATAGCCGTCGCACTTGGAAATGCGCCACAGTCATTAGTTATCGTTGCAGCCTTAAAACGAAGTAGAGAAACTGCCTCCCCCTTGGTCGCAGAACATATCGACTGGGCATTAGCGCAGCAAACCAAACCAAACAATCAAGAAGAGACTTAGCTACGCTTCATATTTGATGCCTGACTAACAGTATCACTCATTGTATAAGACAGTGACCCCAGGTGTTCAGCTATATCAAGCAACGACTGGGCGTTTGACGCCAGCTTTGCAGAAAAGTCTGCGTTTTCCTGGCAAGCCTCATCTAGATACTGACTATTGCTCACAACACCCTCAATACCTTGACTTTGCATACCCATCGCATCGGCTGAAACATTTATCTCTCGGGCAATATCTTCGACTTCGGAGGTGACGGCCTCCAGGCGATTACCCGTTTCGTTCACAACCATACAGCCCTGGTCGATACTCTCTTCCGCAACAGCCAGAAGCAGGCGTATTTTTTCTGCCGACTCGTTACTTTTGTGCGAGAGCGTCCTGACCTCATCCGCCACAACCGCAAATCCACGCCCCTGATCACCAGCGCGAGCGGCTTCGATTGCAGCATTTAGCGCCAGCAAGTTTGTTTGCTCTGCGATAGCGGTAATCACGCCCATAAATTCCAGAATATCATTATTACCGTCCTTTATTTTTTCCATGCAGTCGATAGTCTCTCGCATCGACTCACTACTAGAAATCGTATTTTTCTGCACTTGCTCAGACTTAAGGCGAACCACCTCCATTGCTGTAGCGGTCTGTTTAACCGAGTTAGCCATATCTTGAAGCGTATTATTCATTTCATGCGAGGACTCTAATTGGATATCAACCCTCTCGCTAATAGATTGACTATCATCATTCATAATCTTTGTCGTAGAAGATAAACGAGAAGAAGTATCAAGCAAAGCTTTAGCCGAATGGCTCGCTTGCTCTAAAATGGTCTGTAACTGGTCAGTTAATGCTTTAGCCTTCTCGGCTTGATAGCATGACTCTTTGGTTGACTCGGCAGCAAACTCAAGCGCCTCATTTCTAAGCTTAAACATATACGCAAGACTAAAAGCCTGGGCCAGAACTGGCAATAAAAAACCAGAGTAAGTATTAATTTTATCTTGCTTATCACTCAACTCAAACACAGGAAGCTCGTACCCACCGCGCTCCAACACGATAAACACAACTACTTCGGCAAACATTACCGCACTCCAAAAGGCACCCCACTTTCGGTCACATACCGTAAACGCTAAACCGATCAATACAACAGGCCAGTAAAAATGAGCTGACTGCAGACCGCCAAGATAATAAACCAGGCAAGCACAATACGTAGATGCCAGGAATACCTGTGTATTTGCTATCAGCATTCTAGGAAAGCGATCCATCTTGTTCGCAATTAGCAATAGAGGCTCACCAATGACCAGCAACCATGCCCAGGCGGCAAGTGCGTCGTAACCAACAGAAGACCACTTAATTAGACTGTATAAGCCGATCACAAAGATCAAACAACACATAAAAGCCATGATCTTGAAATGAATAAAGTCGCGGTCACTCTCAACCATCGAAGGCAGACAAGCATTGAAGCCTTGCTGAATAATATTCAATGTATGTTCCTTAGTGATACTAATAATTTAGACCCAACCGTTACCCTACCTTCAAGAAAGGTGGCCGGTTCAAGCAAGTTCTAATTCACATTATAGCCCATTTTTCACTTTGCAAACTTAGTTCACTTAGTATCTGCAAACACTGAGATTTGTGCTACCTTCAGTAAAGGTAAAATTACTTTTAGCAGGAAAAAGTGCATGTCAGATAAAACGATCATGGTTGTCGATGATGTCGAGTCAAACCGTGTGCTTTTAAAAATGATTCTCGAAGATGACTTTAACATCGTGGAATGCAGCTCCGGCCAAGAATGCCTGGATCAGGTAAGCCAGGAAGTACCTGATATCATTTTGCTAGACGTAAACATGCCCGGAATGACTGGCTACGAAGTTTGTACCGAGCTTAGAAAGCACAAAGAAAGCAGCGTTGTTCCCATTGTTTTCGTCTCTGCCATGGATAATGTCGAAGAACATCTTGCGGGCTTTGAAGCAGGCGGCAACGAATACATCACCAAACCAATTGACCCGGAGCGAGTGCTTGAACGAGTCAATTACTTTATAGATCACCAAGCCGAAACAAACAAAGCGAAGGAAGATGCCAGCAACGCCATGAAAGTTGCCATGGAAGCCATGACATCAAGTAGCGAGCTTGGCCAAATAATCGAATTCGTGAAAACCTCTCAGGAAATCACAACACTGGAAGGCATTGGACAAAAACTATGTGAAGTTGCATCAGGCTTCGGCTTGAGCGCATCCGCTGTCATCTATGGCACCCCTAGTGTTTTTATTAATTGCTCGCAAGACTCTATGGAAGCTCGCGTACTAAGCAAATTCAGAAACTCTAAAGAGCGAATTATCAGCATTGGCGTCTGAACGATGGTTTGCAGCGACTCCATGGGTGTACTTATAAATGATATGCCAGTTGACGATGAAAGCCGCTACGGTCGTTTCAAAGATCACCTCGCAGTTTTATCAAGCATCTGCGATGGCCGACTGCTCACACTTCAATCTCAAATATCAATGACCGACCAGCGTAAAGATGTACTAGGCCGCGCTATAGGTATGACCGAAAAACAGGTCAAACAGCTAACCAATAAACTTGCTGAACATGATGTCACTGTTCGACAAGTTATGCTTGATATGATTACTGAACTGGAAGCCAAACTATTTTCCTTAGGCCTGGACGAAGATCAGGAAGAACAACTAATGGCACTAGCCTATCAAGCAAGTGACAAACTTGAAGGTATGAAAGATAGCGCTAAGAACCTCGAGAATGAGTTAGGCCTGGTACTGGAAGGTCTGTATGAAGTACTAGCAAAGAACACATAACAGAGTCCAGTGCATGAACTTACCCAAGTCATTCAATACGTTCACCTCTATCATTTGGTACGGCGAAAGAAAGCACAATAACGCAGCTCTCGTTGACGCTCTAATCTCGAGCGGCTACCAGGTCGAGCAAATTAGTAATGAAGATGAGCTGAAAAGCAGATTCCTGAAAGTTCCTACAACGTTTTTAATACTTGACCAACCCAATGATATGGTTCGTTGCATCCAGCTAGTCATCTCTTTCAAGCTGCAAGCAAAGGATTCTGCGTTCACTACAATATTGATCTCTGACAAGGCCAGCATCGAAGACAAGGAAAAATACTATCGAGCAGGCGGCAACGAAATTATACACCCTCCTGTTAGCCATAAAGAATTACTAAGTAAAATCAAGCACTACAAAATGCTATGCGATACCGCTAATCGCTTTGCCCAATCAATCGCAACGGAAGAAAATCTGGGCAAAGCAGAAGAGTCTCGACGCCGTTTTTTAACAACCTTGAGCCATGAACTCAGAACCCCTCTCAATGGAATACTTGGCTTTTCAAAAGCCCTGAAGAAAAAAGACGAAGAGACTCCTTTGGGTAAATCTGGTATCGATGCCCTTAGCCGAATATTTGAAAGCACTAACCAGATCAACGCAATTATTACAACCCTGATCGATATCTCCAGCGCCTCTCTGGGCGCTAAGGGAATGATATCAAAAAACTTCGATATCAGCTCTCTCGCCTTAAAGCTCGAAACCAACTTCAGGCAAGCAGCGCTTGAAAAAGGCTTGGACTTCTCAATTGATTACCCTGATGGCCTAACAATGCTAAGCGATGAAAAGAAAATTTATTCAATGCTGCAGCACCTTGTTGATAATGCCATCAAATTCACTCAAAGCGGTAGCGTCAACATTCGCCTTAACACTGACTTCAACCCCACTAGCGGACAACGCATTATCTTTGAAGTATCAGATACAGGCATCGGAATAGACCCGCGAGACCATAAGCGGATCTTTACCGAAGTCGGGCAATTAAATAACGAACACAATCGAGAACATTATGGTGTCGGCCTGGGCTTATATTACGTCAACCTGCTCTCGCAACAGATCGGAGGTAGCGTTGAGGTTGAATCAACTCCCGGCGAGGGCGCTAAGTTTACTTTAGACCTACCTGCTGGAGAGCTAATTCTTGAAGCAGAACCAGTAAACGAAGAGCAAGAAATTGATGACCTATTGTTCTAGGCAGCCACCTCGGCACTTTTAACAACACTCTGTAAATCGAGTATCTGGATTGAAAACCCCTCAGCTCACTTAGACCAAACACAATATCAATATATATTGATATTGTGTTTGCTATATCAATATATATTGATATACTTCAAAACTATGATGATAAGCACCTCGAAAGTAGAACCGATTAATTGCGGCGACATCCACCTCCTTAGCCAGGCTCTCAAAGCTTGCGGTGACCCTCTTCGCCTTCAGATCCTTCAGGTACTGCAGTTTGAGACCTTTGGCGTACTCGAGCTGACTCAACTTTTTAACACCAAACAGTCTGGCATGAGTCACCATTTAAAGGTACTCAGCCAATCAAGTCTTGTAGAAGCACAGCGCGAAGGTAATGCCGTCTTTTATCGTCGTCCAGTCTCATTCGATTCACAGCGAGTAAAGTCTACTACTGAACAATTATTTTCCTTAGTTGACCAGTGCCCGCTTGATCAAAGCCTACAAGACAAAATCAAATGTATTCAGGAACAACGTGCAGTTCAATCGCAAGCATTTTTTTCGCGCAATGCAGACCGCTTTCATGAACAACAAGAGCTTATTGCGAAACATAGCTTATATGCGCAAGCAAGCTTTGAGCTTCTTCTGCAAGAGCAGCGCGCCAATCTAGCAGAACAAACCATTATTGAATTTGGGCCAGGAGAAGGTCATTTTCTACGCCCGCTTAGCGAGACATATAAATCCGTTATTGCCATCGATAACTCTCAAGATATGCTAAATAAAGCGCGTGCTTTTGCGCTAAGTGAAGGTTTGAACAACATTACCTTTGAATTAGGCGATACCCATAGCTATAAAAACTTGTGCAACAAAAACGAAAGGCCGCAAGTAGACGCAGCTGTCATGAATATGGTTTTACATCATGTTCCCGCCCCTGCTCAAATATTTATTGATGTCTATGCAATTTTAAAGCCTGGCAGTTCATTGGTTATTTGTGATTTAGCCCACCACAATCAGGAATGGGCTCGTGAAAGCTGTGGAGACCTTTGGCTTGGCTTTGAAGCCCAAGAATTACTTAGCTGGGCAGAACGTGCTGGCTTTATTGAAGAAAAAAATGCATTTATCGGCCTCCGTAATGGCTTTCAAATTCAATTACGAAAATTCATAAAACCTATCAATAGCAGTATTAACTAATTTGTGCAGGAAACGACTATGAGCGAATACAGTATATTTACTTCTGAATCTGTATCAGAAGGCCACCCGGATAAGGTTGCAGATCAGATCTCTGATGCAGTACTCGATGCTATCATTGCCCGCGACCCACTTGCCCGTGTTGCCGTCGAAACGCTAGTTAAAACCGGCATGGCCGTTGTTGCCGGAGAAGTGACTACTTCCTGCTATGTAGACCTAGAAGACATTGTTCGAGACGTGATTACTGGCATCGGCTATAACAGCTCTGATGTTGGCTTTGATGGCGCTACGTGTGCGGTACTTAATGGCATAGGTAAACAGTCAGTCGATATCAACATGGGAGTTGACCGCTCTAAACCTGAAGACCAGGGTGCTGGTGATCAAGGCCTAATGTTCGGCTACGCAACAAATGAAACACCAAGCTTAATGCCCGCTCCCGTTTATTACGCACACCTATTGGTACAACGTCAATCTGAGCTTCGCCAGAACGGTACACTACCCTGGTTGCGTCCAGATGCTAAGTCTCAGGTGACCATCAACTACGAAGGTGAAACACCAAAAGTGGATGCTGTGGTTTTGTCCACGCAACACGACCCTAGCATCTCTTTAGAAGACTTGCGTGAAGCAGTATTAGAAAACATTATCAAACCTGTTCTACCTGCTGAGTGGCTAAGTGACAATACTTTGTATCACATCAACCCAACCGGCAACTTTGTAATTGGTGGGCCAGTCGGTGATGCTGGCTTAACAGGCCGTAAGATTATCGTTGATACCTACGGCGGTATGGCACGACATGGTGGCGGCGCATTCTCTGGAAAAGACCCTTCAAAAGTTGACCGCTCTGCTGCTTACATGGGCCGCTATGTTGCCAAGAACGTCGTTGCTGCGGGTTTAGCTGATCGTTGTGAAATCCAGGTTTCTTATGCTATCGGCGTTGCTGAACCAACTTCTATTTCTGTTAATACTTTTGGAACTGGTAAAGTTTCAGATATCGAGCTCGCGAAAATAATCCGTGAAGTTTTCGATCTTCGACCTTATGCAATCCAGAATCAACTAGAATTGCTTTATCCGATGTACCAAATTACTGCTGCCTATGGACATTTCGGACGCGAACCTTTTGAGCATACCTATAGTTACAAGGAAAACGGCGAAGAGAAAACTAAGACCTTCACCGCTTTCACCTGGGAAAAAACTGACAAGATCGATGCCTTGAAAGCAGCTGCAAAGGTTTAAAGACAGTAATTTTTACTAATACGACAGACTGAACCTACTTCAGCCTGCACTCAATATTACGTTGGCCGGAAAGCAATCCGGCCCACAAGACAGGACATAATTATGAGCTTCACAGATTATAAAGTTGCCGACATCAATCTAGCCGATTGGGGCCGTAAAGAAATTCAAATCGCTGAAGGCGAAATGCCTGCACTGATGGCTTTACGTAGAAAATATAAAGAAGCACAACCATTGGCTGGTGCAAAAATCATGGGTTGTATCCACATGACAATCCAGACAGCAGTTCTAATCGAAACTTTGGTCGACCTTGGTGCTGACGTTCGCTGGTCATCATGTAACATTTTCTCTACTCAGGATCATGCAGCAGCGGCAATTGCAGCAGCGGGTATTCCAGTATTTGCCTGGAAAGGTGAAACAGAAGAAGAGTTCCTTTGGTGCATCGAGCAAACCATACTATCTGAAAAAGATGGTAGCAAAGTTTGGGATGCCAATATGATTCTTGACGATGGTGGTGACCTGACTGAGATGGTGCATAACAAGTACCCTGCACTGCTTAATGATATTCACGGTATTTCTGAAGAAACAACAACAGGCGTACACCGATTGTTAGAAATGATGACGAAAGGTGAGCTAAAAGTTCCAGCGATTAACGTTAACGATGCTGTAACTAAATCCAAAAACGATAATAAGTACGGCTGCCGCCACTCATTAAATGATGCCATTAAACGTGGTACAGATCACTTACTCTCTGGTAAAAAAGCACTAGTAATTGGCTACGGCGACGTAGGCAAAGGCTCTGCTGCCTCATTGCGCCAGGAAGGTATGATCGTAAAAGTTACTGAAGTCGACCCAATCTGTGCAATGCAAGCCTGCATGGATGGCTTTGAAGTTGTTTCACCATATTTAGATGGTGTGAACACGGGTTCTGTAGAAGGTATTAACAAGCTACTAATGGAAACAACCGACCTGATTGTTACCACGACAGGTAACGTCAATGTCTGTGATGCAAGTATGCTTAAGACACTTAAGAATGGCGCTATTGTTTGTAACATCGGCCACTTCGATAATGAAATTGACACGGCTTATATGCGTGAAAATTGGGAATGGGACGAGATTAAGCCACAGGTTCACAAGGTTTATCGTGACAAGGGAGCTGATGATCACTTGATTCTTCTTTCTGAAGGTCGCTTGGTTAACCTGGGTAATGCCACGGGTCACCCTAGCCGAATTATGGATGGCTCATTCGCTAATCAGGTACTGGCCCAAATCTATCTTTATGAACGTAAATTCGCTAACTTGATGGAAGCAGAGAAGAAGGAAAGCATCTACGTTAAAGTACTTCCAAAGAAACTTGATGAAGAAGTTGCTAAAGACATGGTTGAAGGTTTTGGTGGTGTCATCACGCAATTGACCACGAACCAAGCTGACTACATCAACGTGGATGTTGATGGGCCATATAAGCCAGAATCATACAAATACTAATACTCTGTGGAGGCGTAGCGCAATACACGCCTCCATCTATCCAAATTTAATAGAGACATTATCATGCACAGCCAAAAGCAATTTAAACATCGCTTCAGTTTTGAGTTTTTTCCTCCAAAGACTGAAGCTGGTATGGAAAAGTTGCAGGTCGTTAGAGATGAATTAGCTCGACGCAAACCCGATTTCTTTTCTGTTACCTATGGTGCCGGGGGCTCTACTCAAGAGCGCACCATCGATACAGTGTTAAAGCTACAGGACCAAGGCATATCAACCGCCCCACACCTTTCATGCGTTGGCTCTACAACTGAAAACATCGCCTCTTTGCTTGATCATTACATTGAGCACGGTGTAAATAGAATCGTTGCCTTGCGCGGTGATCTACCGTCTGGAATGGGTTCAGCCGGCGAGTTAAAGTATGCGAATGAGCTGGTTGAGTTTATCCGCAAGCACAGCGGAGATCACTTCAACATTGAAGTCGCGGCCTACCCCGAGTTTCACCCACAAGCACCCTCTGCAGAAGCTGACCTTCTTAACTTTAAGAAGAAAGTTGACGCTGGGGCAAACAGTGCCATCACACAGTATTTCTATAATGCAGACTCCTACTTCTACTTTATAGACCGCTGCGAAAAAATGGGCATCAATATTCCTATTGTTCCTGGGATCATGCCTATCACGAACTACAGCAGCTTGGTTCGCTTTAGCGACATGTGCGGTGCTGAAATTCCACGCTGGATCAAAAAACAGCTCGAAGCTTATGGCGATGATACTGTTAGCATTCAGAAGTTTGGTGAAGAAGTGGTAAGTCAAATGTGTGAGCAGTTGTTAAAAGCTGGCGCTCCGGGTCTACATTTTTATACACTTAATCAAGCCGAACCAAACTTAAAAGTTTGGGACAATCTTGGCCTAAGTGACGAGGAAAAAATTCGCTTTTAAACTGCTTTCATCTTATTTTCGTTAAGCCCTTCTGCTGGTGGTCAGGCATAAAAATATATCGTTTATCCTGACCGGCTAGCTGCTCCCTTTCTTAAGTTCTATATTGTCATGTTTTGTGACAATTCATTTAAATTTTCTTCCAAGTAAAGAAAACTTTAGCCATTTGGTCTAGACTCATAGAACAAATATTAACCAGTTAAAAAATATTGCGACCTTGTGACTATGACTTCGGCGATCAGTTTTGTTATCTCCCTAGCACTCACTAATCGTAATGTAGAGACACGCAGCAGGATACTGAACATATGTAAAGTAATACCGCTCGAGCGGTAAATATTTCCTTTAGGGGGCCTTATGAGTATTTTTAGTCATTACCAGTCTAGATACGAACTGACTCAGCAGGAAGAGTTTAGTCTGGAAGAATACCTGGAAATCTGTAAGAACGATCCGAGCGCTTACGCAACCGCTGCCGAGCGCATGCTTATTGCGATTGGTGAACCTGAGCTCATCGATACCTCCAAAGATCCTCGTCTCAGCCGAATTTTCTCCAACAAAGTCATTAAGCATTACCCCGAGTTTAAAGATTTCTATGG
>NZ_LWGA01000633.1:0-6943 GCF_001635235.1 Oleiphilus sp. HI0117
TACTTAGCGCCTGCGGTACTGACAGCGGCCAGGAAAATACCGACAACCCTAACACTAACCAAAACACCAGTACCGATGAGTATCTAGGCCCTGCGCCAGAAACTGACGATGCGCTAAAGTTTCAGACCGAGTTTTGGGAAAATATCGTTACTGAAAACCGCTGCGGCGCTTGCCACGGTGCTGATGGTCAGTCCCCTAAATTCGCACGCTTCGACGACGTTAACCTGGCACTTGCTGATGCCAGTAGCTTGATCGATCGAGATGACCCGGCAGAATCGGCTCTTATCACGAAAGTTGCAAACGGCCATAATTGCTGGGCATCTAACGGACAAGGTGGCACCGATATCGGCACCTGTGTAACGATTCTCACTGGGTGGGTCGAAAATTGGGTGGGTGACAATACTGCCAGCACTAATGAAATCATCCTACGCTCTCCACAAATCAAAGACCCTGGGAGCAGTAAGTCCTTCCCTGAGGATACTTTAAGCTACTCAAGCACTGTCTACCCTCTACTCACAGAGTATTGCAGTGACTGTCATGTCGAAGGCCAGCAAACTCCTTTTATTGGCAGCTCCGATGTTGACACCTCTTACCTGGCTGCTCAGAGTCGAATTAGCCTGGAAACCCCCGGTAACTCCCGACTAGTACAACGCTTACTCAATGAGTTTCATAACTGCTGGGAAGTTGGTTGTGAAGCCTCATCAACTGAAATGAGAACAGCGATCGAAGCCTTTTCTAATTCGATCACTGCCGCCGCGATTGACGAAACACTGATTACCAGTAAAGCGCTTGTATTGGTGGGTGACGGCATCGTTGCCAACTCAGGTGGCCGCTATGAAGATGATGTGATTGCCCTATACGAGTTCAAAGCCGGTGAAGGTACTCTTGCCAACGACACCAGCGGTGTAGACCCTGCCATCAACCTTGAATTGAGCGGCAACGTCGAGTGGGTCGGCGGTTGGGGCATTAAGTTTGGCGCTTCGTATATCGACGAAGAAACCAATACCCGTGTCGGCAACGGTAAAGCGCAAGGCAAGACCGAAGACAGTAAAAAGCTCTACGATGAAATACGCGGCACGTCTCAATATTCTATAGAGGCTTGGGTTGTTCCAGCGAATGTTACGCAGGAAGACTCGCGCATTGTGTCGTACTCGGGCTCGGCCAGCTCTCGTAACTTTGCTTTGCAACAGACCTTGTACAACTACGACTTTTACAATACTACTAACGACTTCAACGAAGCACTTTCAACCGCCGATGCAGATGAAAGACTTCAAGCCAGCCTTCAGCATGTTGTCGCCACCTACTCCGCAACACAAGGCAGAAAGCTCTATGTTAATGGTGTCTATACCGAAGATGAAGACAGCGTAGCCCCTGGCCTTCTAAATGGTTGGAACGAAAGTTTTGCCCTCGTATTGGGTAATGAAACCGATGGCAACGAACTATGGGAAGGCACGCTAAGGATGCTAGCTATTCATAGCCGTGCGTTAACACAAGAGCAAATCACCCAAAACTATAACTCCGGCGTAGGTGAAAAATTCTATATGCTATTTGGCGTATCTCATCTTGTGGATACCGATGACCCCGACACAGCCGATGACTTTATTTTCTTTGAAGCCAGCCAGTTTGATAGCTTTAGCTACTTATTCTCTGATGCACGCTTTGTCAGCCTTAACGACAATGTTGAACTAGACGACATCACTTTAAGAGGCATGAAGATCGCCATCAACGGGCAAGAAGTAAATGTTGGACAAGTCTACCAAAACCTAAACATTAGTTTGAACGACGAAGACTATGTAGCGGGTAACGGGCAAGTTTTATCTAACCTGGGAACCATCGTTCCTTTGGATAAAGCAGCCGATGAAGACGAGTTCTTCTTAAGCTTTACGGAGATTGGTAGCCGCTCACGCGATGAAGAGGAAGACATTCCACCAACGCCTGCTGAACCTGAAGACCTACCTGCTTCGTCAGAAATAGGGCTTCGCACTTTCGATGAAATCAATGCCACGATGTCTGTGATGACAGGCGTTGCCTCAACCGATAGCGATGTAAAAAGCACTTTTGATACGGTGAAACAACAGCTACCAACGATCGAGAATATCGAAGGCTTCTTATCGGCTCACCAAATGGCCGTCACTCAGTTAGCCATTCAATATTGTGACGCTTTGGTTGATGACACAAGCTTAAGAGCTAGTTTCTTTAGCAGCTTTGATTTTAGTGAAAATGCCAATACTGCTTTTGATACGGATGGCCGTAGCCAGATTTCAAGCGCCCTCCTGAGCAACTTTGTTGGCACTAGCTTGGACACTCAACCTAGCGACAGCGATATTAATGATGAGATAAACAGCCTGATTGATACGCTTAGCGCTTGCTCAGCTGACAGCAGCTGTCCCGAAGGTAGAACCGAGATTGTGGTCAAAGCAGCCTGCGCAGCCGTACTAGGCAGCGCTACAACGCTTGTGCAATAAATACTATTCAGTTGAAGGATGAGATTATGATTATCAAACCAACACTCAAACAAACGCTGGATATCAACGCACCTTTGATACACAGTGACCATAAACGCCCTAAAACACGTAGGGAGTTTATCGCCAATGGATTCATGGCTGGCGGTGCTACCGTTTTTGGCTCGTCAATATTCAGCCTCTTCGGAGCACCACGTAATGCTTCGGCCGCGCTATCTTCAGATATTGAAGCCTTAAAAGATAGCTGTGGAATCGCCGTCCAAGGGGCCGGAAAGATCCCTTTTATCTGTATTGACCTGGCTGGTGGCGCCAACATTGCCGGCTCCAATGTATTGGTTGGCGGTTCAGGCGGACAAAAAGACATGCTCAGCACAGCAGGCTATAGCAAACTTGGCATCCCGCCGGATTTTTTACCTCAGGTAAACAATACCGATGGCACTACGAATGACTTCGTTGATGAATCCCTGGGCTTAGCCTTTCATTCAGATAGCCAATTTTTACGCGGGATTCAGGAACGAACCTCTGCGGCAACCCAAGCTGCGATTAACGGTGTAGTTATTCCCGCCCGCTCAGAAAATGATACAGGCAACAACCCCCATAACCCGGTTTATGGCATTCATAATGCCGGTGCAGATGGTTCACTTTTAACATTGATTGGCTCACGAAGCTCTGATTCTGGCGGCAACTCCTTAGCACCAATGGACATGATTAACCCGCAGGTGCGCCCGACTAAAATTGACCGCCCAAGTGATGTTACTGGCCTGGTCGATGTCGGTGATTTGATCGGCCTACTAAGCCAGGAAGATGCCGTCGCGGTAATGGAGTCTATTCAACGTATCAGTGATAAGAAAATGGCTCAGATGAATACCGGCCTTCCTAACGCTGGCGTAAATGTTACCACTGACGAAGTCGTAAAAGACCTTGTACGCTGTGGCTATGTAAAAAGTGCCGACCTGGCAGACCGTTTTGGCAACCCTGCTGACCTCGACCCGGTACAAGACCCGGATATTGTCGGAGCAAGCGGTATCTTTAGTAGTGAAGAATTTCTCAATGACCGCGAATTCCAGAAAGCCGCATCGGTCATGAAACTCGTGATCAATGGCTATGCCGGTGCTGGTACAATCACCATGGGTGGTTATGACTACCATACGGGTAACCGTTCGACAGGTGAAGCTCGTGACTTAAGAGCAGGACGTGTCATGGGCGCTTGCCTGGAATACGCAGCACGAATTGGTGTACCGCTTATGCTTTACGTCTTTTCTGACGGTTCAGTCGCCAGTAATGGCATGGTAGATAATTCTGAACAAGGCCGCGGCAAAGGTGTATGGACCGGCGATAACCAATCAACTGCTGCAGCGTTCTACCTAGTCTATGACCCTAGCGGAAACGGTCGCCCTACTGCGATACGCAACCAGGTTGGCTATATGCGTAGCGACGCATCAGTCGAAACCGCATCAAGCCCTGCTGCCAATAACGTTAACCTACTAGTTCAAACCGTTATGCTGAATTACATGGCACTACACGGCGAGCAAGGCAACTTCGAAAATGTACTGAGTTATCACGGGCTGGGAAGTTCTACTCTTAGGGATACGCTGGTTGGAATGGCACCTATTGTAAATGGGACGATTTGATGAATAAGTAAGACGATAAAGGGGGGCACCTAAAGTGCTAAGCCCCTTTTGACTCATAAATTACTTGGCCAACTCTCTCAATGTGATCACGTAGCTGCAAGTTCTTAATGTCATGAAAGCAATGCACATCGACTACAAGCGGGATATCAGAATCTGCAAAATCTAACGCTAGTGCTGAGCTCGTAAAACGGTCAATATTATCGCCGACGACAGCAATATCAATATCACTTCGCTCATGATAATTCCCTTTCGCCCTAGAGCCATAAAGCTTTGCATAATCAATCATCTCATACTTAGATAATATATCTCGTATCTCGCTCAGAGTTTGCTCACTCAAGCCGAACTGACTCATGATGATACTATTTCTTCTAAGAGTGATGTGTACCACTCATCTAGCATAGGCAAATAACTAATTTTTATGGAATCAATAACCTGTTCGAACTTCGAAAAGTCATAGGTATGACTCATAAGGTTTCGGTCTCCGATCATTCTCAACCAGGTCTCGGCATCATTAATATACTTACTTTGATACGCTTGGCGAACAACCGACTTAGGTGAAATCTGGTCAAGAATAATACCATCAAATTCCATTTTATCTTTGAGAACCTTCCACGCTAGTTCGAAGGTATATTCAAAACGCTGAATAACACCTTCCTTTTCTAACTGGCTAAACGAAGCAATATCTGACTCCACTGCTTCACGTAGCAAAAGAAAAGCTCGCTGAAAGTTCTTAAACCGTTGTTGCCAGCGAATATCTGAGACAGACGTCATGACGCGTTACCTAATTCTTTAAAGATGAATATTTTGAAAATCACTATAGCAAGGATCGAGATACGATTCGATGATTTAAAGACCAAGGCTACAGGAGAAAAGAGCCCTAAGAAAGCCTTAGCCGCCTCCTTGAACTTAAGGCCTTCCCAAACCATTGGAATAATGAACCCTTTGGCGTTCATCAATCAGAATCGCGTCAATACCATCTAGTCTATTCATCAAGGCTAAACCTTTTTTCAAACCCAATACGAACACGGCAGTCGATAGCGCATCGGTAGTCGTCACATCAGGCCCGAGAACGGAAACGCTTAGCAGACCGTTCCGAGCAGACCGGCCTGTTTTTGGGGAAATAATATGGTGAACCCTTTCGCCGCTATCATCGATAAAGAATCGCTCGTAGTCACCTGAAGTCGATAAAGCGACATCCGATAAAGGCAGAACAACGGAGTTTTCTTCTTTGTTTCTAGGGTGACGCACCGCGACAAGCCAAGGCTTTGAGCCCTTTCCGCCCAGAAGATACATATCGCCGCCCGCACTTAAACGCGCATGTTGAACGCCAAAGGTCTTCAACATCTTAATGCCTTCATCAACAGCATAACCTTTAGCTATTCCGCCTAAGTCAAGAGCGACTCCAGGAGAGCTAAAGCGTACTGTTTGAGCACTTCTATTTAAAACAATATGGCGATAATCCAGTACTGGCAACTTCGCACTGATTTGAGAATCAGAAGGCTGCGCGTGTTGTCGGTAATCATATAAAAAACCAACCGAGGCAAAGCTGATATCAAAGGCACCTTGAGATAAAGCCGACACAGACAAAGACTTTTCGAGTAAGCTAAACAGCTCAGTCGATATCACTAGCGTTTGCTCAGAGGCAAGTCTATTTACCTTGGAGAGCTCAGATTCAGAAATATACCGCGACATCTTTGCCTCGATATCATTAAAGCGATTCAGCACTGCGCGCTTAGCCTTCTCTGCTTTAATCTTATCGTCTAACCAAAACTCCAAGCTTAAGTTGGTCGTCATCACCTCTGCAGAAAACTCATGCCACTCGGCTTTCAAGGGCATGCTAAGAAAAACTAAGAAGCAAATGAGAAAACTCAAACAGTTTTTCATAATGTTATCCAAAATATCTCTCCAACCACGACGAATAGACCCATCCTAAAATATTGGTTAAAATCAATAAACCCTCTTGCTGGAACAACACAATGAACTTGGCACCTAGTAATAAAACTATTGATGCACTTAAGAGTCTCTCTCTTAAAGAAGCGAGTCGAATTGAACTTGTCTGGCTTTATGGTTCACAAGCGAATCATACCGCTGATTGCGCGAGTGATTATGACCTAGCGATAGCGCTACATAAGGAATGTAATCAAGCAGACAAATTCATTCAAGACCTTGAGTATCAATGGTCAAATAATCTAGACCAGAATATATCAATCGTTGATATTAACTCAGTGCCCGTGCCATTGGCTTACAACATTATTGATCTCGGCACTCCGCTCTACATTGGCAATGACTTGCGCCTTCATAGCGAAGAACAGCGAATATGGTCATTATGGAGTGAATATGCCCATGAACACCAGCAACATTATCCTTAAACGGCGTTCCAGAGAATTTACTATGTCGACATACCAAGCCTATGTATTTGCCATCAAAGAACAAGTCGCTCAGCACTTGGCTGGTTTGGATGAGTTGGCCTGCACCATTCAGAAACGCCCCTTAACATTTAACGAACGTAGCGCTGTAGAAAGGAATCTACAGGTTCCTATCGAGGCTGCTATTGGCTGCTCAAAGCACTATCTCAAGAAGATATCTAAACCTGTTCCTTCGGAAGCCCGAGCTAGCATTGAAAGAATCTACGAACAACTCGCCATTACCACTCCTGAAATAAATGAAATGCGCGGCGCAATAGGCATGCGAAACGCCATCATTCATGACGACCTTAACCTTGATTGGAAAAAGTTAGAAGCCATACTTGCAAAGCAAAAATACTATAATGTGAAAGATTATATCAGCCTACTCTGTTCTGCACTTCTTAGCGAATAGCGCGTTTTTTTAATACCTTTTCTATGGCTACGT
>NZ_LWGA01000634.1:0-6387 GCF_001635235.1 Oleiphilus sp. HI0117
TGCAGCAAACTTCATTCTGATTGATGGAAACGAGATCATAACTAAGGCCTTGGATAGTTCTTTCTTACACGGCATTACTCGTGACTCAATATTAACGATTGCCCGCGATATGGGAATGACCGTGAGCGAACGTGATTTCACGGTAAGTGAATTGATTGAACGCGCACAAAAGCCAGGTACCGAAGCCGCGCTTTCTGGTACTGCCGCAGTATTAACGCCTGTTGGCACCTTAATTCATAATGATGAAGAAATTACAGTAGGTTCTGGTGAGGCAGGTGAAACCACCTTAAAACTTCGCCAGGCACTAAATGATATTCAATGGGGTAAGGCAGAAGATAAGTTTGGCTGGTTGCAGAAAGTCTAAGCCTTGATCATTGCGATGTAATATCGCATTGCGAAAAAGACGCGTATTGAACTGTTTCCTGTGTAGGGGATAAGTTGGTACGCGTTTTTTATATCATCCCACAGATGGGATAAACCTTTTCTCCCCATTTGGCCTCTTTTTAGCACTTCTAACTTGACTTGTGACCAGTGGTCACGGTTAAATAACTACCAGTTACTTATCTTATTTAGGCAAGGCCTTTCCTAATAAGCTGTGTTAGAACATCAAAGCGACTAGCGGTTTATCTCAACGCTAGGTTTTGACACAGCTCCTTTTTCCTCTTACTTTCGTTTCTTACCGTACGCTCTATCTTTTCGACGTTTCTTCTGAGCGGTGCGGGAATTCTTTTTCGATGTTTTAACTTCTTTTGTTAAATCAGGTTCATAGCCGGGTAACCACTGTTGCGGCAAACGTTCATCAAGCACGGCTTCAATTTCTTCTAGTAAATACTCTTCACCTAAGCTTAACAACGATATTGCCAGGCCTTCTTGGCCAGCTCTGCCGGTGCGCCCTATGCGATGAATATAATCCTCCGCAACGTAAGGTAGTTCGTAATTGATGACATACTTGAGCTGGTCAATATCCAGCCCTCGAGCAGCGACATCCGTTGCAACTAAGGCGCGTAGTTTGTTTTGCTTGAAGTCTTCCAGTGCACGCTCACGAGCGCCTTGAGACTTGTCACCATGAATAGCTGCCGTCTTGAGCCCATCCTTGATCATTTCTTTGGAGAGCTCGTCAGCGGCTTGCTTGGTGCGTGTAAAGATGAGTACCTGCTGCCAATTTTTAGAGCCAATTAAGTAAGACGTTAATTCGCGCTTGCGATCCTTGTCGACGGTGTAGACCATTTGTTCAACTTTCTTAGCGGCGGTATTGCGAGCATCGACTTCAATGAGCTTGGGGTCTTTTAATAATTTTTTGCTCAGATCGAAAATAGCCTGATCGAAGGTTGCAGAGAATAGCAGGGTTTGCCGCTGTTTAGGCATGCCCCTCAAAATACGATTTATATCATTAATGAAACCCATGTCTAGCATACGGTCTGCTTCATCAAATACTAGGAACTCAATGTGATTTAAGTCGATACACTCCTTCATGAGCAAGTCGAGTAAACGTCCAGGTGTAGCCACCACAATACTCACCCCCTTTTTGATAGCTTGTATTTGTGGGTTCAAGCTAACGCCGCCATAGGCGATAGCTGACTGAATATTTGTGTTGTGGCTGTAAGTATTTATGCTATTGAATACTTGTAGTGCTAATTCTCGTGTAGGTGTTAATACTAAGGCTTTGGGTGACTGGCAGGAGCTTTCTTCAATGTTGTCATTAATTGGCTTAAGGGTGTTTTGAGCATCAATAAGTTTTTGAATAATGGGAAGGGCAAAGGCTGCGGTTTTGCCCGTACCGGTTTGTGCCCCAGCCATCACATCGTGGCCGGCGAGAACTTCAGGAATAGCTGCTTGTTGGATAGGCGTTGCGTCAAGGTAGCCGAGCTCAAGCAGATGAGTCAATAATTGAGGGGAAAGACCTAGGGTTTGAAAGCTCATGGATATCTCGATTATTGATAGTGGGAAAATGGCGTGCAGTGTAGCGGCTTTATCTTGAACTTGATATATGACACCGCTAGGCTGTTTAATTCCGGGCTTTACTTGATCTGTCATGAAATCTATACGCCAACAGCTATTGATCATTTCATTAGCGTGCAGATTTACCTACAATGCAGCCATTCCTAATATTGAGATTTAGTTATGAAAGTATGTGGTGTTGAATTAAAGGGTAGTGATGCGATTATTTGTCTCTTGTCCATGGATGATGAGATATTCGATATCCCTGACTGTCGCGTAAGAAAAGTGACGCTAGAGAAGAGCCATAGTCTAAAGTACTTTCAGGCTACGTTTGCCAAACTGATGACAGACTATCAAATAGATACCGTAATTATTCGAGAGAGACCGACAAAAGGTAAGTTTGCCGGTGGTGCGATTGGTTTCAAAATGGAGGCTGCAATTGAACTGATTGATGGAGTCGATGTTCGCTTGATAACCCCAGTTGATATCAAAGCAGCTGTTAAGAAAAACCCTATCCCGGTACCTTTTGAAGAAACAGGCCTGAAAGTGATGCAAGAAGCCGCATTTACTACAGCTTATGCCTACCTTATGCGTAGACATTATGGTGTGGATGCAGAACAGGAGTAACGGCCAGGCTTACTTCGACAGTCTTGTATGTTTTATAGTCAATTTGTCTCGACTTTCTAGCCCCAAGTCTTTATAGTTCGCGCCCCTTTGTGCTTAAGCTTCTGTCACTCTTTGCTAAAACCGATTGAAAGACATTCAAGCTGAGCCTCTCACCTTCAAATACCTAGGACGCTCTCTTGATTTCTACCGCTAATATCACCATGCAGTTTGGTGCTGAACCTTTGTTCGAGAACATTTCAGCTAAATTTGGTAACGGTAATCGCTATGGTTTAATCGGGGCTAATGGTTGCGGTAAATCAACCTTTATGAAAATCCTGAGTGGTGAGTTAACACCAACGTCCGGTAACGTTTCTATAACACC
The DNA here is from genome assembly GCF_001635235.1 of Oleiphilus sp. HI0117. Classification (NCBI taxonomy): domain Bacteria; kingdom Pseudomonadati; phylum Pseudomonadota; class Gammaproteobacteria; order Oceanospirillales; family Oleiphilaceae; genus Oleiphilus; species Oleiphilus sp. HI0117. Next base: position 2,927 of record NZ_LWGA01000634.1, read on the forward strand.
AGGTGAAAAGGTCGGTGTACTAAGCCAGGATCAGTTTGCCTTCGAAGAGTACAGCGTTGTCGATGCAGTGATCATGGGTGATGTTGAGCTGTGGAAAGTGAAACAAGAGCGTGATCGTATCTACAGCCTACCTGAAATGTCTGAAGAAGATGGCATGAAGGTCGCTGAATTGGAAACGCAATTTGCGGAGATGGACGGCTACAGTGCGGAGAGTCGAGCCGGGGAAATATTACTATCAGCGGGTATTGCTGAAGAATTCCACTTTGGTTTGATGGCACAAGTTGCACCAGGTTGGAAGTTAAGAGTGTTATTAGCTCAGGCTTTGTTCGCGAACCCTGATATTTTGCTTTTGGACGAACCGACCAACAACCTGGACATTCATACCATTGAGTGGCTCGGTACGGTTTTGAATGAGCGAAAATGTACGATGATTATCATCTCGCACGATCGCCATTTCTTGAATTCTGTGTGCACGCATATGGCGGATATCGATTATGGCGAGTTACGTATTTACCCGGGCAACTATGAAGCCTTTACGGCAGCCTCAACACTAATACGTGAGCAACTATTTGCCGAGAATGCTAAAAAGAGTGCCGAAATTGATGAGCTTCAAGCCTTTGTTAACCGCTTTTCAGCCAATGCGTCGAAAGCTAAACAAGCCAGCTCTCGTGCTAAAAAGCTAGATAAGATAACGCTAGATGAAGTCAAATCGTCTAGCCGTTTAACACCTTCCATTAGTTTCAAGCAAGATAAGAAATTGCATCGCCAAGCCTTGGTGCTGGAAGACTTAGGTCATGGCTTTGACGGTGAGACACTCTTCTCGGGTGGTGACCTGATTCTAGAAGCGGGCGCAAAGCTTGCGGTGATTGGTGAGAACGGGGTGGGGAAGTCAACTTTCTTACGTTGTTTGATGAATGAGATTCAAGCCAATACGGGTGAAGTAAAGTGGGCTGAAAATGCCGTATTAGGCTACTGCCCGCAGGACAGCACGAAAGATTTCGACAGTGACCTAAACCTCTTTGACTGGATGTCTCAGTGGCGTACTGCAAAGCATAACGATTTAATGGTTCGCGGTATGTTAGGTCGAATGCTCTTTACCGAAGATGACGTTAACAAGAAAGCCAAAGTCTGCTCAGGTGGTGAGAAAAACCGCTTGTTGTTTGGCAAGTTAATGATGCAGGACCTAAATATTCTGATTATGGATGAGCCGACCAACCACATGGATATGGAAGCCATTGAAGCTCTGAACGAAGCGCTTAAAAACTTTGATGGCACTTTGATTTTTGTTAGCCACGACCGAGAGTTTGTCTCATCACTGGCAACACGCGTCATCGAAATTAAAGACCAGGGCTTGATAGATTTTCAAGGCACTTACGAAGAGTATATGGCTAACCAGGAAGCAGCTGAGCAAGTTAAGGTCGCTTAGTTCAAGTTGACTTTATCTCAATCAATGGCTGTGCGATGGAGTATATATTGGCCGGGGTCCAGCCGGCACTCCATAAGCTCAGCATGTCGGTAGCGTAAGTCAGTGCTCAAGAGGTTAACGAGCGCTTTTTTTAGTTCCGCTGTCATATTTGCCCCGCAGGTGACGGACTTGATCACCGTATTGGGGATTTTATGAAGGTGAATACTGAGTTCATCGACGTTTATGAGCTTGTCACTCACTGATGCCGGCCGTAATAAGCGCCACTCTTGCTCATGAGAAAAGTGTTCACTACGGTGAAATAGTGAAATGAAAGGATGTGAGTCTTTCAGCTTTAACGGACGCTCTGCACTATACTTCACTGGCTGAAACATTTGAGGGGCATCTCGGTATTGAGGGGCGGTAAAAAACTCATGAGTTTGGTCTAGTTCGATGACCATACCTCGGTGATTAGCCGCTTGATACTGCCAGAGTAGCGAGTTATCTGCTCTTTCAGATAAGCATAGCAGTGTTAGATTTTTCTGTTGTTTAGCCGACACTGTACTCACTTGCGGTACAGAACGTTGTCTTATTTGTGCTTCAATACTGGCTCGTTTGCTTTGGGATTGTTCTTCAAAATACTCAAAGCTCATCAGGCTTGATAAAGACTCTGGTAGCGCCGCGAATTGAGCTTTCAATTCAACTCTGAACTCTTCATCTGAAACAGCGATTGACCCATCAGGCTGATGATTAAGGGCTTCATTGCTAACGAATGGGTCCATCAATGATGAGGCTTCTAAGAAAGGTAGCTTCCCTTCTCGCAACCACGTTAAGCCTTTCTCGCTGCAGTATAAAAACAGGCTCACTTTCTACCTTTATAAGCGTATTATATTTAATGAAAAACCAAAGGGTCAGTTTAAAGTTTCAAGCACTAAAGCAAAGCAGAATAGCATAATCGTCGGGATGAAAATAACTGTAAGTTGTTTCCATCGTGGCCATTTATCAGCCTTTATAAACGCCACCAGGCATGAAATTAAAAATACGATCAGCACTAAAATTCTAAACATAAAGATCCTATGGCAGTTGTATGTAAGCTGCTTTTATGGTCAGGAAGTTGTTAGAAACTATAGCTTAGTTTTCGATTCCTACGATTAACCAAGGCGCATTGTTATCGCGGGTGTCTCTGGTTAAGTGCCAAAGATCTGTAATATCCTCTTCAACTCCTTCGGTTTCATCACTATAGCGCCCACTAAACTGAATGCTTAGCTCTGCCAAGCCTGCTGATTGGTCAGCTCTGACGATCTGGGCATCAATAAACAGCACATTCGTGTGCTGTTCACCTTCAAGCGCTGCACGTTCTTCTTTTAAATGGGAAAACAACTCTGAGCTAACGTACTCCTCAATTTTACTTAGATCATTCTCATTCCAGGCTAGCTGGATGGTACGGTAATGCTCACGAGCGCCGGCCAAAAAATTGTTGATATCAAAGTCTGCAGGCAGGTTATAAGGTACATCATTATACGAACCAAACCCTGAAGTTTGCTCTTCATTAAAGGTAGCATCGTTGTTCTGGTTAGCTGTTGGCTGATTGCCGGAAGATGACTGAGGAAACTGACCCGCCAAGAACTTGCTTGGTTGGGCGTCTGTTTGGCTCTCTTGTCTGAATTGATTTGTAGAATAAGCTGGTTGAGGCTCCATGGAGGCTGCTTTAGCTTGCATCATACCTTTAAATAAGCGAATCAGAATAAAGGCCACCAAAGCGAGCAGAATTATATCCATGATTTGAATGCCTTCAAATGCTCCACCCATTAAAGCTGCAATTAAGCCACCAGCGAGAAGGCCACCCATTAAACCTTTCGCCATACCGCCCTTGGCCGGCGCTTTCTGTTTTGCAGCTCCTGAATTATTTGGCGCAGCTTTTTTAGCAGGAGAAGGCTTGGTTTGAAATAGCTTTCCAAACGACTTTCCGCCGCCGAACTTTTTGGCATCGACGTGCGTGGCGTTTAAAGCTAGTGCAAACAGCACAGGTAGCATGAGCCAGAATTTTTTCATGTGTGAT
>NZ_LWGA01000635.1:0-11853 GCF_001635235.1 Oleiphilus sp. HI0117
TGATCCCTTTGGCTTACAGACTCTCTAAATCCATTTAAATAATACGCTTAGTTTATCACGGAGATAGGCTTTAGTTCAAACACACAAAGAAAGTGAAGCAGAGCTCACATAAACCAACTTCATACATCAGAGCCGTAACGAAATAAGACTGTTATAATCGATGATCTAGCAACTCGATTCATAAGCGGTTTAGGGATTTACCTACTGTGACCTCTCTTAGACAAAATTATGAATGTTAATACCATCGATACGACGATCGTAACATTTATCACTAGCAGCACGCTTGGTTGAGTATCGCTGCTAATAAAACAGATATATTTAGTGACACAAATCACTTTTTTAACTGAATAGCTTAGAAGCATAAAAAAAATTTATGCTTCTCCTAACAAAAACCAGACTTTTATCTCAAAACTTAATACCCGTTCTTTATTATTTTAAACTACTATGGCTGTCCTACACGGTGTCATAGCAGACCTTCGAGGGGATAAGTTTATTCATGGGGCTGTTTCGGCCTTGGCTTCGAAGATTGGCAGTGCTGCTACAAGAGGTTATGGTGACCCTTTAAGCATTCAAAGAACAGTGGCCGTTGCGACGTTTGGTGGACTGGCTTCTAGGGCTACCGGTGGTGACTTCCTGCAAGGCGCTATGACCGCAGCTATGGTTCATTTGTTTAATGAACTCACAACTAGAGTTATGGACGATGATACTAGACAGTTATATGTTAAAGAAATCAAAGGATTTACTGCAAATGACCTTTTAGTCGCAGGACATAAAGCTTATGGAATGACTTTTGATCAAGATGGTATTAATGAACTAGCGGAGTACATTCCTAGCGTTAATGATCCTGAAGATGCTTATTTACCTAAGGGCATTAGACGTGATTACATAAGAGTTCGTTTGCTTGGAAGAGGCGGCTTCTTATCAATGATAAGAGCAGACTATAACGTCTTAGCTTTGTCTGAGATACCCAATGTACTAGAGCAGGTCTACGATATTTTTACTGGTGTTACAGCTCTTGAGAGAGCTAGTGCGTTTATAGATTTCACTAACTCGACTATCGATGCTACGACCTTTAATGATCACAAAAGTGAAGATGTCTTTAGGTTTTACTCGAAACAACACAATCTTCGGGAGCCGTGATTATGAAATACCTGGTTTTGATTTTACTGTGTGCGAGCTTTGCATCTAGTGCATCTGAGCGTTGTTCTATAGAAGACATCAAAAGCAAAGAGGTCTCGAATTTTGAAAAATTCAAAAGTCATTACTCTAAAAGCAATGACTTATTAAAGGCAGGCCTTTTGTTTCCAGGTTTATCTTCTTACCAAACGCCTTACTTTGAACTTATCTTGCCAGAAAGGTACAGGCTTGAGAGTGTTCAGGGACAAGTGCATCTCGCACAAACGCCTATGCATAGCTATCTGGGGTGTGAAATGCTAGCCGTAGTAAATGATATGGTACCAGCAAGTATGATAACTTTCGGTGGAATTCACGATTGTGATATCTGTAATGACCGCGAGTTAAGTAGATTTATAATCTCTAGAGAAAATGGACAAAGGGCTAGCTTGATTCGTGTAAAAATAAAGCGAGCACCCGAATTTTATTATATTTTCAATTCTTCTCACTACATTGTAGTGTTTGACTTTAATGAAGAGCTAGCTTCATTTATATACTGGTACCTTAATAACTCCGATCAATAGCTTGGTGGCATGGTTCGTTGTTCGGCGACAATTTGAATGCCCGCTTTAGGCTTTTCACAGTCTTTAGGAATCGCTGATTTCCCTTTCTTTGAGTGGTTAGCCAACGACGGTAAAAGCTCGAAAGCGGACCCTGGCCAAAATTAGTTTGCCACTACAACATAGTACTTTGCCTACTAACGGCCAGAAGCGGACATTCAGGTTATCTTAATACTACTTCAAAGCATTAATAGAAAAATGGCTTCCGATCAATTGTATAATCTGTAACACTCATCTTATATGTTTGGCTCCAAAATCTAGCAAACAGGAAAGGATCCAGCTATTTATCAATAGCAAAAAATAAGAGGGAACATACTTGATTAACAGATTTAAAATCTGGATGAATTCAAAGCCTTGGTTTTGGAAAATCCAATCATGGTTAAGATCGATTGGTTTCATCTTAGAGCGCAATGCTTATAAAACGCGCATCGCCACCAACAAAGCAAAGTATAACTTCAATATTTTAAGCTCCTTCACATGGCTTGGGATGAAAAGTCTATTCTGGGTTGTTTTATGTTTAGCAATTCTAATCCTTGCTGAAGATCATCTTGAGAACGACCTTTCTTTACTATCGCCATTTAGTCTCGAAGAAATGAAATTTAATATTGATCAGCTCAGACTATATGCCCAATTACTCACAGCAATATTCTCGATCTATTTCGCCACAATTGGAATTATACTGAGCACCGGTTATACAAAGCTTCGTCGTGACATAATACAAATGCTAACTAATGAGCAAGTTGGAAGTATTTATTCACGTGTTTTAGTGCTTGCAGCGGTTTTCTGCTTGGTTGCAACTGCATTACCTCTGCTTGGGGTCGAGCCAGGTATACTCATCTACTTAACAGGCACAGTTTTGACTTTACTGAGCGCTTTAGCATTATTTCCTTTAGGTCAGAGATTGTTCAATTTTTTTGACCTTAACCAGCTGGTTCGAAGTGAAATACTACCAAACATAGCTGACGATATTAAGGGTGCGGCAAACCGTCGTAATTCAGTTTCGTTATCAAATTATCATTCTAAAGCAGCACAACGGGCCCTAAATCAACTCTTTTATATTGATGATCGAGTCAAAGCTGACAAGGAAGGGTTGGACGACAATCTACCACAGCTTAGCGAAGATTATTCAGCCTTATTGCTGCACTACATTCAACAGAAACACACAATCGACCAAGATAGTTATTGGTTCCCTCGACTACAAAAACACAAGCAGTGGTTTTTGGCTGGGGACAGCGCAACTTCTATGGCATTAAGAACGTGTAGCCAGGAAATGCTTGTCGAAATGAAGCCAGATCATCAGTGGCTTGAAAATGAAATTATTAATAAATTGGCCGGCCACGTCGAGTTAGCATTTCAAGACGGAGACTTAAATTTAGCCTTAAATCTCATCAGTAAGTTTTCAAGTCGTATTCCAGCATATTCAGAACGATTTCAATTTGACATTGGAATCAAAGAGATAAAAAAGTTCAAGGAAATCATAGAGCATGCGTTCGAATATCCAGATATAACAGCCGACTCAAACAACTCAAGAATAATAATTGGTATCGCAGATACATGGGTTACGCTGGGAAGCAACCTATGCATCGAAACTTTACGCAGAATGATAACCTTTGAGAAAGACTTGAAACGTTTTTTTGAGGTCGATGAATGGAATGAGAAGGCTATGCAGCGCCTACCCTCCTTTTTGCAACTGGAGCTAGACATAATCGCTAAACGCATAGAGTTCGAGAAAAAAATCGAAGGAAAACGCCTATCTAAACCAAAATACGTTCAACAATTAGCAGTCCAGAGACTACTTCAGCACTACTCAATATTGCTACCCGAAATATGCGATTTTTTTAAGGATATTATTCCAAGTTTTGTAGAGTCACTTGTAAAGATAAAAATGTCAGAGGCCGCAACACAGGTTGTCCTATCAAGCTTACATAGTTACTGGAAACTACCTCGTTGGTTTGACGAGATATCTCGGCTAATAGAGAGATATCAAGGATATGAACACTACAACGAAAAGCCGTACATATTTCCTGATATTGATGTCGCCACATTAACTAAACAACTTGCTTCTTCTAGAGATGAAGCCATTACGAAATTAGGTAGCGGATCCATCGTTCACCATATCTTCGAACCAAGACACGATGAGCAACTTCCGGATCATTTTGGACAAATTTATTTCGAACTTGCCGAAGCTTGTATAAGTGCTCTTGAACAAAACGATGAAAGCAAGCTAGACAAGGTCCTTCCAATGTTCTTATCCCTCGGCTTCCTCGCAGAAAATTCGAAATTCAAGGATCCCTCTCTCGATGTAAACGACGAATTTCGACTCCATCTTTTCTCAACCGTTATCAATGATATGGCTTCCGTATTAGGCTTTGCGATTCTATATGGAGCTTATTTCGACAACAAAAAACTATCAACTAACGCTCTTTCCAAATTTGATTCGTGGATTAAATCCATTAAGGATAAAGAACAATATCTCAAACGAATGCTACTTCTTTCAAACACTAGAAGCTTCAGTATGAGTGCTTCTCCTCGAGACCTAATCCGGATTAACTGGAAAATGTCTTTTGAACGTCGAGCTAGAGAAGATGGTTTTCTAAGCCAAGGAGATACAAGAAGAGGTAATCAACATCCAGATAAAATAGTGAATGAATTTCTAGACCCACTTTCTGAAGCGTCTCATCTTTTTTTTGCAAAACAAGTTTTACCTCAACTTAAACCAATTGACTTCGATGTCGACCATCAGATTACTGGCCTTGCTAGACGATTACGGGAAGAGGATGAAGAGGTAAAACATGAAAATCACTAGGGATGAGCCCTTACACTGGTTTGGCTTTCGAGATGAGAAAGTTGAGCTAGTTGATAAAATCTTTATAAATCCTNGAGAGAATACTAGAGAGTTCCATCGTGGAATGTTTGATGATGACTTTTCAAGGGTTTTTAGTTTAATGAACCGTGGAAAAGGAAAGCTGTTCGAAATAGATTCGAATGATTCCGATCTCACACAGAAGTTGCTTCTCAGTATTAAGAAGCCACACTCACTATCTGGAAATGACGAAATAATTCGTCGGCTATTAGAGGAAATAACCCAGTCGCTTACTTGGTGCGGAAAAGCATACTATTTCGTTCACGAAGAACAAGAAAAAATACATATAACGTCGCTAAGTTCAGTTGGTATAGTTAGCCTCTTTGGAACACTTATTCAATGGGTTCCCAAGCGGGTAGAAAGACACTGGGATAAAGATGACGAGGATATTCCTAGAGTAATACGTATATTAGATAACTCTAGATTAATGAGTTTCAGCATGCCTAAGCCTTTGAAACGCATGTTATCAAAACAAAACAAAACATTTTCTACTCTTGATAAACACAATCTTGATGAAACCAATTTCAATGCACAGGCCACCTACGAGAATCCAAACCCTACTAGTGATTTCAATTTCGGTGAATGGAAAGAAACGCGAGATGATGCCTTCTATCATGCGACGAAAAATACCGGCTGGACTGGAAGGAAATACGATTCATCACAACGCTCAGACTTCTTCGATTGTCATCGACTAATACGTTTCCGACGAAATCAACTTACGTTAAGAGATGAAATATTAAACCAGCTAAGCCACGAGCTCACCAAGATAGGCAAGAATTACAAAGTAGAGTTTTCGGTTAAAGTATCAGGATCTAACGAGTTACCCACTATCTCGCAACTAAACGAATTAGAAAAGAAACTAGAGCGAGAAGAATTGGGATTTAAGGAAATTCTAGACTACTGTTACGAGTTCTGAATGACTGCTTTAAACATTATATGTACGCTAGATTTTTAACGAACGTCTGGAAAGGGTCGAAAGCCGCAAATCGTTAGTATTTGAGCGGGGTGTATTAGAGGCAGTCTGAACGTCCGTATCCAGAAAATTTGCGACTTATTGAGCTCGAACGCAGAAATTGAGCTGAAGGGCTAGTTTGGGTTGTGAGTTCAAATGAACTAAGGTTTCCTTCTGCAAGGTCAATAGCCATTTTATAGCTGATCTGAAGTAATCACTACGACAACAGGCCTTGGTATCTAAACCGCAAGCTTTACAAGCAATAACACTGTAGATTCAAATGGTCATTGCAACAGTTGGACTAAAATACTGATTTGCATGAGTACTTTTGATGAAACGAGCAAAGCGAACTTTTACCCAGGGCGAGAAAGATCTTGTCTTCAACTTATGGAAACAAGGAACAGGATTCAGTGATATCGGCCGAGTACTGGACGCCGCACCTGGCACTGTATTCACAGCTTTACGTGAGTCAGGCGGCATTAAACCGAGCCCAAGAACAAGAAACTCACAGCATCTAACTCTCGAGGAACGAGAAGAAATCAGAGTGGCGCTATCAGCGAAGATGTCGATCAGAGCTATTGCCCGTATGCTGAACCGTTCTCCTTCCACTATTTCCAGAGAAGTTGCTCGTAATCGTGGACGACGTTATTACAAAGCCGTTGATGCCGATAATCGCGCGAAACGTATGGCCAAGCGGCCTAAGTTTGGAGCTTTAGAACTTAATCCAGAGTTGAGGCTAGTTGTGATGTCGAAGCTAGAGCTGAAGTGGTCTCCAGAACAAATATCAGGCTGGTTACATGTAGAGTATTCCCGCAGAAAGAATATGCGGGTCTCACATGAGACAATCTATAAATCAATATATGTCCGCGCTAAAGGCGTTATTCACCACTCATTCACTCAATACCTCCGTCGAAGCAGGCCAATGCGCCATAGTCGGCACCACCGTCGAAGCGGAGATAGAAGCTTCACCAATATTGTTAACGGGATATCAATCCATGACCGCTCTAAGAATATAGAGAACCGTAAGTCTCTTGGTCATTGGGAAGGCGATTTGGTATCAGGAACAAAAAACACCCATATTGCCACGTTAGTTGATAGAAAATCTCGATTTACTATCATCCTCAAATTAGCGGGTAAAGATGCTAAATCTGTCCACCAGGCGTTGCTCGCCACATTTAAGAAGATGCCGGAACAATATAGGAAGTCTTTGACTTGGGATAGAGGTATGGAGCTTGCGAAACATGCTGAGCTAACGAAATAAATTGGTTTGCCAGTTTACTTTTGTGACCCTCAGTGCCCATGGCAACGTGGTACAAATGAAAATACCAATAGCCTAATTAGGCAGTATTTTCCGAAGAAAACTGACTTATCGCCACATACACAAGAGCGGTTAAATGAGGTAGCTACCCAATTAAACGAACGACCTAGAAAGACATTGAAATTTAAGACTCCATCGCACATGATTGATAAGGGTGTTGCGATGATTGCTTGAATCTACAACTACTAAAGTTAAAACTATAAGTGATGCCTATATCAATACAGTTCAGAAAGCCTAGCGTTGAATTTGCTCTCTATCTCTTCGGTAAGCTCTGCCTGGGTGATCGCCTCCGAACTGATGATCATCTCATAAACCCAGTTGGAAACTGCCGCATAGTTATCGCTATTTGAAAGGCTACCAAAGAACGTCACGAGCTGACGTTCGTACTTTGGGATACCGAACCGGAAACACAACCCCTCCCCTAGATTACCTACGGTGGAGTCGACCTCCAATTGAAGTCGCTCAAAAGTATTTTTATTATCAACTACGTATAGCATTGTCATATTATTTTTCACCTTCTTCCATATTTGGAATAAATTGACCATCAAAACGACTCGACAATAAAGAATCCATTGCCGAACCGTCTTGTCTCGTGAGGTTGGGGACAAAACGTGAGTAAACACTAAACAGCATTTTTGTATTAGAGTGCCCCATCTGGCGCGCTATCCATTCAGGATTTTCCCCTGAAGCTAGCCACAATGTTGCAGCAGTGTGACGAGATTGGTACGGCCTTCTCTTTTTAATACCTAGCGTTTTTAATAGCGGGTACCAAACTCGCTGCGTGACATTACGGTGATTCAATGGCCCGCCATTTCGAGTACAGAAAACATATTCACTGTCTTTATATGTATTCTCTTTTTGAGCTTTTAGCGCGTCGAGGACAGGCCCTGACATCGATATATCTCGGTATGATGACTGCGTCTTTGGTGTCTCCTTACGCCCCTGTACAATGGTTTCACTTACACTAATCGCTTTTCGCTGAAAATCTACTCGATCCCATCGAAGACCGTCAATTTCCGCAGTTCTCAAGCCGCTGAAGAAGCGCACAATGTAATAGTTTCGATAGTCTGGCCGAACGTTACTAACAATCGTTTGAACCTCTTCTAAAGAAAAAGGATCTACCTGGCTTTGTTCAACTTTAAGAGGCTTAATCTTAAAGAATGGGTTTGGAAACTCATATCTCGCTGCAGCCTCTTCTAGAATCATCCGTAAAGGCGTCATGATATGGTTAATACGATCATTACTGAGAGAGCGCTTCTCGTCAGTACTTTTGCGAGCAAGATCAGCGCGAAACTTCAGAATTAAGTGGCGCTCCACAGCGTTAACATTGAGGGAGCCAAATTCAGGAACCAAATAGTTGTCGATTGTGCCTCTAATTATCTTTGTATATGATTGTTTCCACCTAACATCATTCTCATTAAACCAAGCCTCGCAAAAATCTCTGAACAAAGGGGTAGAGTTTTTTACGAGTGTTTCACTTTGTCCTTGAGCTTTTTTACTTGCAGGAAAGTAAGCTTGATAATCAAAAGAACCAAGGGTGATTTCCGCATCTATCTTAGCCAGCACCGCCTGCATCTTTTTGCGATTAGCGACCGTATCCTTAAGACGCGTGTATTCACGACAGCGGTTTCCTTCAAAACGAAAATCAAAATGCAGATATCCATTTTTACGAACACCTATGCTAGACACGGCACGCTCCCCCATTCATCATTGGAATAACATCGTTTGAATTCTCTATCGATGTTGTAAACAGTGTTTTCTCAACCTCTTCCCAAATGTATAAAACCCTCTTCCCTCCAAATGGCCGAATGTAATGAACCCCCTCAAAAAGATACGTATCTTTCAATGAGTCATTTATATATTTCTTATGATAAGGAATAACCTCGGCAAGCTGAGCTGCCGTCATGTATGTTTTAATCATCATTTACGCCCTCTATGCGCTAAACGTGCACCACAATCACATACTACAACACGAGACGTGATTGTCAAGCACGCTTATGGCTTTTATGGGTTATTTCTATCTTTTATGCCATAATTAGGCGTATTGAGGAGACACTATGATTCGCTACAAACTTGCAGAGATGATCGCTAAAAAAGAGTATGAAGATGGAAGAAGAATTAGCTTACAAGAGATAGCAGATTCGACTGGGATAAATAGATCGACTATTTCTCGCATGCAGAACCCGTCCGGTCACAATATGACGACAGCAAACTTGGATTTGTTGTGTGAGTATTTCAAGTGCAAGATTGAGGATCTTTTGGAACACATACCTAATGAATCAAACTAATTATTACTAGGGTTACAAACAAAAACGTATTCACCTGATTATAACAGCCAGAATTTACCGGCTATCAAATACACGAGTGAATACATAGAAGTGAGTGAGAGTGTTCAAAGCTAACTTTCTGTGTGAGAGCGCTAGAAATATGAGCCGCGGTCAATTGCCCTACTTAGTTTGAACTTACAAAGCAGCCATAGCAGTTGCCCCTTCATATTAGACACTACTTGTCCGAACAACAGTACTTGAGCTATTTGTAATAGAGGTCATTTTTAGGTCGCTCTAATCAGTACCTAAACAGGCTTGGGCCATACTTGGGCTATATTTGGTCTACGCGGGATAATGAAGTATTTTGAATAAACAGAAAAGATGCAAATTAACTTATAGATCAACAAGTTAATTGGTAGGACTAGGCAGATTCGAACTGCCGACCTCTACCATGTCAAGGTAGCGCTCTAACCAACTGAGCTATAGTCCTATTTCAAGCATCGCAAGGAGAGCGACTTGAATAAGGCGCGTAATTTATCAAACAATTCAGCGCCTTGCAATGAGAATATTAGAAAAATATTCTTACGAATCTAGATTGCACTTTATATCTAGAAATCTAAGCCTGTACTTAAGTAAACACCGCTAAAATCAACATCAACTTCGATATCAGCACTGCCTATATCATCAATCTTGATTGCCATAGTGCGATAGCCTAGCTCAACAAATGCTAAGCTAATATTTTGACGAATACGGGCACGGGCATCATAAATACCATTACCAGAATACGAAATACCCGATAACTCGGCGCCAAATGCCATACCAGTAAAAGGAAGCTCTACTTCAGCTTTTGCATAGGGCAGCGGTAGAAAGTTATCAATAGTAGAGGTCGAGCTTTCTGTATCACCCTCAACATTAAGCTGACCGTCAAAAACCTTAATATCTAAACCAACATCAACCGAAACCCAGTTATCGAGAATTTCATAGTAAGCAATTACATCATAGTGAGTCAGGTCAAGATTTGTTGTTACTGGTCCGTCCACATCATCAAAGGTATCATCTATATTGCCTGATTCAGTTTGATCAAGGGAAGTCAGTCGAACCTTTAAATTGGGAATCAGTGGCACCGGATGCTCAAATGAAGCCGCGAGTTCGAAGAAACTATCATCTTCGAAACCTAGATCTTTTTCAAAATCAACTGTTGCGCCACCGGCAGAGGCATCACCCCCAACACCGGCATACCAATAACTTGCTTCAACAGTACCGCCTATAAAATCGGCTTGAGCCGTGGCGCTTGCAGCCAAAACGAAAGGAGCGAGGAGTTTTGTAACTTTTTTCATAGATACTTACCTTATTGAATTCTCTTAAGAATAAAACTATTAGCGTAAGTATAGAGGGAGTTTTTGATTTTGCTTGCTTGATTCGTTGCAGCTTAGATTAAAAAGCTGCAACGAAGTCACAAAATTTAGTCAAATGAAATACCTAAACGCTGACCTACCTCTTCGTAAGTTTCGATCACGCTACCAAGACCTTGCCTAAACCTGTCTTTATCCATCTTCTTACGAGTTTCTTTATCCCAAATACGACAGCCGTCCGGGCTAAATTCATCACCAAGAACAATTCTACCTTCAGACAAACCAAACTCTAGCTTGTAATCAACCAATAGCATACCCGCCTTGTCAAACATTGCTGACAGCACATCGTTTACTCGATAGGTAAGCTTTTCCATTTCGACAAGCTGTTCTTTCGTGGCCCAACCAAAGGATACACAGTGAGAAACGTTAATCATTGGGTCATGCAGGGCGTCGTCTTTTAGGAATAGTTCGAACGTAGGTGGAGTCAATTCTTTTCCTTCTTCAACACCTAGGCGGCGTACGATGCTACCCGCTGCATAGTTACGAACAACACACTCCACAGGCAACATTTCAAGATTTTTTACCAGGCACTCGTTATCTGATAGCAAGGCTTCAAAATGAGTTTCGATACCAGCCTCTTCTAAGGCCTGCATGATAAAAGCGTTAAACTTATTATTTACCATGCCCTTTCGATTCAGCTGCTCCATTTTCTCGCCATCAAAAGCAGAGGTATCGTCTCTAAACAAAAGAACAAATTTGTTTGGATCTTCTGTGGTATAAACTGATTTTGCTTTACCAGCGTAAAGTTCTTTCTGCTTTTGCATAAAAAGGAAACTCCCGAGAGTGGCTCTAAGATTAAGAGCAATAGTATTGAAAAATTTCTATAGTGTTTTAATGAGCAATGATATCGCAGCTATTTAGGCAATAAACACATATCAAATCATGATATGTGTTCAAAAATAATCGTTAATAGTTCGGTAGCTGTATTGGAGTCAAAGCTATCATTCAAGGCCTTGACTCGAACCTCATAGGCATCAGCCTGTTCGAGTGCGCTGCCGGATATCTCGATAGAGAAGTTATGCTCTTTAGCTTTTTCTTGACGATGCTCTTCCGTCGAAAACCATGAATCCAGCTCATCTCGACTTAAATAACTGACAAAGTACTTTCCTTGCGACTGATCTATATCAGAAACCAGCACCTCTGAAGCTTTAAGCGCTTTACCTACTTCTCTCCATGACCGAAGGTAACTAAGGTTTAGCTTTAGGTACTTTCCGCCTTGATCATCTTCTAGCAAAAAAACACGTGGTTCACCACTAATGTCATTTGCAAGTAGGGAGTGTCTATTTCGCTGGACATCTGAACTAACAA
>NZ_LWGA01000636.1:0-13529 GCF_001635235.1 Oleiphilus sp. HI0117
GAGGTTATCCGTGGCGAGAAAACTAGCGAAGAAACAATCGCTACGACAGTTGCTTACGCTAAAGCAATGGGTAAGACGCCTGTTGTTGTTAACGACTGCCCAGGTTTCCTAGTTAACCGTATCTTGTTCCCATACTTCGGTGGCTTTGCTGCGCTAGTACGTGACGGTGCTGACTTCCAGCGCGTTGATAAGATCATGGAGAAATTCGGTTGGCCTATGGGTCCTGCTTACTTGCTAGACGTTGTAGGTATGGACACAGCTATTCACGCTGGTGAAGTCATGGCTGAAGGCTTCCCTGATCGCATGAAGAATGAGTTCCGTACTGCGATGGAAGTTATGTTTGAAGATGGCCGCTACGGTCAGAAGAACGACAAAGGCTTCTACACTTACGAGCTAGACCGTAAAGGTAAGCAGAAGAAAGTGAAGGACGAAGGCGTTTACGACATGATCAAGCCTGTTGTTCTTAACAACAATGAATTTACAGATGAAGAAATCATCGAGCGTATGATGGTTCCTCTATGTATCGAGACTGTACGTTGTCTTGAAGATGGTATCGTAGAGACTGCAGCAGAAGCTGATATGGGTCTTATCTTCGGTATCGGCTTCCCTCCATTCCGTGGTGGTGCGCTTCGTTACATCGATTCTATCGGCATCGAAGAATTTAATAAGATCGCTGACAAGTATGCTGATCTAGGTGCTCTTTACACTCCAACAGAGGGTATGAGAGAAATGGCTAAAACTGGCAAGAAGTTTTTCGGCTAATCGCTGAAACAGAATCGAACGGAGAATATCTATGAGTCTTAATCCAAAAGATGTCGTCGTCATCGATGCAGTACGTACCCCAATGGGTCGTGCTAAAAATGGCTGTTTCCGCAATGTACGTGCTGAGACACTTTCAGCTACGCTGATTGATGCTATTTTTGATCGTAACGAAAAATTGAACCCTAATGACGTTGAAGACGTAATCTGGGGTTGTGTTAACCAAACAATGGAGCAGGGCTTTAACGTTGCTCGTCAAATTTCATTGTTAACTAAAGTTCCTCACGCTGCTGGCGCTCAAACGGTTAACCGTTTGTGTGGTTCTGCGATGAGTGCAATTCACACAGCTGCACAAGCAATCCAAACCGGTAACGGTGACGTGTTTGTTGTGGGTGGTGTTGAGCACATGGGTCACGTATCCATGACTAAAGGTTTCGACCACAACCCAGCAGCAAGTAAGTACTCTGCAAAAGCATCTAACATGATGGGTCTAACGGCTGAAATGTTAGCTAAAATGCACGGTATTTCACGTGAAATGCAAGATGAGTTTGGCGCGCGTTCACACCGTCTAGCTCACGAAGCTACATTGGAAGGTCGTTTTAAGAACGAAATCGTTCCAGTTGAAGGTCATGATGAGAACGGTTTTAAAGTTCTTATTGAGGACGATGAAACAATCCGTCCAGAAACGACTGCAGAGTCTCTAGGCAAGTTGAAGCCAGCTTTCAACCCTAAAGGCGGTACAGTAACTGCGGGTACGTCTTCACAGCTTACAGATGGCGCAGCAGCAATGTTGTTGATGTCAGCTGAGAAAGCAGAAGAGCTTGGCCTTAAGCCACGTGCTCGTATCGTTTCAATGGCTGTTGCAGGTTGTGATCCAGCTATCATGGGTTACGGCCCAGTTCCAGCAACTAAGAAAGCACTTAAGCGTGCTGGTCTTACCATTGAAGATATCGATTTCTGGGAGCTTAACGAAGCTTTCGCAGGTCAGTCTTTGCCAGTAATGAAAGATCTTAAGTTGCTAGATGTTGCAGAGACTAAAGTTAACCTGAATGGTGGTGCGATCGCTTTGGGTCACCCACTAGGTTGTTCAGGTGCACGTATCTCAACGACTTTGTTGAATGTTCTTGAAGATAAGGGCGGCAAATATGGTGTTTCTACCATGTGTGTAGGTCTTGGTCAGGGCATCTCAACAATTTGGGAACGTCTGTAAGACCATCTTTGATAAGCACGCTCCCAGGAAGATTGCTTAGGCAATAGGAAGTATTCTTCGGGAGTGTGTCTTAATAAGATAAGAAAAAACCGCAGTTTTGGCTGCGGTTTTTTTGTTTTAAGAGGGGGTAGATTTACTTAAGTCGACTCACTACTTCTATTTTTGCTCAGTTGAAGTGTCGGTACATTCGTTTTGATTGGTTTCCGTTTCTGCTGAGTCGCTGATCGGTTTTTTCTTTTTTGCCTTCTTGGCTTGAGGTTTGATCAAGTTACCTTCGCCTACGACACGGTTTGTTCGTTTTGCTTCGGTCAGGAGTTCGCTTAGCTCTCGTATGCGGGTGTTTTTCGTATCATTATCTATGCTGGTCTTTTTCAGCAAGTCCAGAGCTTGCTTGATATGCATCTGATACATCGTCATATCGCCTTCCTCAGCGAAGCTGTCGGCCTGGTATAAGTTACTATTTATGTTGAGCTCGACCTTGACTGTTTGCAGATGAATTTGCAGCTCCTGGCACTTTGCCGCCGTTAATGAGCCTTTATTGCGATAGATGTCGAGTAACTTACTGATTTGACCGATTTGGCTTTGTGCCTGGGTCAGTTCAATATCACTGGTGACATAACAGGCGACTTTATTTTCTCGTTGTCCGCTTTTGAAGTTTAGTAACTTTCCCTCTTGAGTTCGTAAGTGGGAAAGAATTAATTGATCGTCGGGGGCTAATTGCTGCGCTGCTTTTAAGGCGTTCACTGCTAAAGATTGAACTTGGGTGATCAGTACGTAGCTTTCATCAATTTTTAATAAAAGTGAGGTGTAGCTTAATAGCTCATCAGCTTGTTGCCTTAGTTTGTTAATGCGAAGCTTGCGCTTTTTCATTGCTTGTTGGCGGCTATAACTTATGCCACTGGCAACCATTGAGATAACAATGATGGAGGCTATCAAAGATATTATAAGTGTACTATTCATGTGGACTATGTTTCAGGCTTTATTCCCTTTAAGTGTAGCAAAGGCTTTAAAAATGCTAGCTAGTTTGTTCAAAAATCAGAAAAAAACATTGCAATGACTTGACCCTTTAGCTACAAATCAATATATATGTCGCCTTATATATTCAACTTATTCTCACGTTTGTTCTTTTTAGGGTATGTTTTGCTGAAAAAATATACAGCTAGATTGCAGCGTATGAGCAACCACTTTAGTTTGGAGTTTTATGGGTAAGTCCCTCGTTATTGTCGAGTCACCAGCAAAAGCTAAGACAATTAATAAATACCTCGGTTCTGATTACATCGTAAAGTCCAGTGTGGGGCATATTCGTGATTTGCCTACCTCGGGGGGGGGTTCTACCAGTACCCCTCAAGAGCGTGCTAAACAGGCTGCTGCTACACGTAAGATGAGCCCGGAAGAAAAAGCGGTTCATAAAGCGCGTAAAGCCAAGGAACAGCTAATTGCCCGTATGGGGATCGACCCGGAAAATGACTGGGAAGCACGCTATGAAGTGCTGCCTGGTAAAGAAAAGGTTGTTACCGAACTCAAGAAGCTCGCTAAGAATGCCGATCAAATCTTTCTCGCAACCGATTTGGATAGAGAGGGAGAAGCCATTGCTTGGCACTTAAAAGAAGCAATTGGTGGCGATGATGAACGCTATAAGCGCGTTGTCTTTAATGAGATTACCAAGAAGGCAATTCAAGGAGCTTTTGAAGTGCCGGCAGAATTGGATCAATCTCGCGTTGATGCTCAACAAGCCCGCCGTTTTCTGGATCGGGTGGTTGGCTTTATGGTTTCACCTTTGCTTTGGGCGAAGGTGGCACGAGGACTTTCAGCCGGTCGTGTACAGTCTGTTGCTGTACGCCTGATTGTTGAGCGTGAGAAAGAAATTCGAGCGTTTGTCCCAGAAGAATATTGGGAAATGTTTGCTGACCTCTGTGCTGATAAAAAAGGTGATACACGCTTTCAGGTCAGTCGCTATCAAGGTAGCGCTTTCCGTCCGGTAAATGCTGATCAAATCAAAGCTCACCAAGAGGCATTGAATAAAGCCGCGTTTGCAGTTTCCAAACGAGAAGACAAACCGACAAGCTCCAAGCCTAATGCTCCGTTTATTACTTCTACTTTGCAGCAAGCAGCCAGTACTCGATTAGGTTTTAGTGTAAAGAAAACCATGATGTTAGCTCAGCGTCTTTATGAAGCGGGCTATATCACCTACATGCGTACTGATTCGACGAACTTGAGTGAAGATGCTGTCAACGCATGTAGAGATTATATCGCTGAGAACATGGGTAGTAAGTATGTGCCTGATGCGCCGAGACTATATAGTAGTAAAGAGGGAGCTCAGGAAGCTCACGAGGCGATTCGTCCATCTGACGTAACGGTGCTTACCTCAGGCATAAAAAGCCTTGAGAAGGACGCTGAGAGACTGTACGACTTGATTTGGCGTAACTTTGTGGCCTGTCAGATGAATAATGCCGAATTTTTGAGTTCGTCTTTGGAAGTGACAGCGGGTGACTTTACACTTCGTACGCGTGGTCGTGTTATGAAGTTCGACGGTTTCTTGAAAGTGTTGCCGTCGAATAGCAAGAAAGACGATGATGTCATCCTTCCTGATCTTCAGGTTGGCGATGAACTATCTTTAGATAAACTGGATCCCAAGCAGCATTTTACCAAACCGACTGCGCGCTATTCAGAAGCCGCTTTGGTTAAGGAATTGGAAAAAAGAGGGATCGGTCGCCCTTCAACTTACGCAGCGATTATTTCAACGATCCAGGATCGTGGCTATGTGAAGCTTGAAAACAAGCGTTTCTACGCCGAGAAGATGGGGGATATTGTTACCGATCGTTTGGTTGAATCTTTCTCTGAGCTGATGGACTACAGTTTTACCGCTCAGATGGAAGAACAACTGGATGATGTTGCTCAAGATGAAAAGGACTGGAAAGCGGTTCTTAATGATTTCTACGACCATTTCACAACTCAACTAGACCAAGCACAGTCGCTTGATGGTGGTATGCGTGAAAATGATCCAACCGAGACAGATATTCCTTGCCCTAGTTGTGGTCGTCATATGCAGGTTCGTACGGGTAGTACGGGCGTGTTTTTGGGCTGTTCAGGTTACTCCTTGCCGCCAAAAGAGCGTTGTAAATCGACGATCAATCTTGTACCGGGTGATGAAATCGCCAGTGCAGATGATGAGGAAGGCGAGTCAAAACTTTTGCGTAAGAAGCGCCGTTGTTCAATTTGTTTAACCGCCATGGACAGTTATCTGATCGATGAGCAACGTAAGCTACACGTTTGTGGTAACAACCCGGACTGTTCTGGGTATGAAGTTGAAGAGGGTGAGTTTAAGATCAAGGGCTATGATGGCCCTGTATTAGAGTGTGATAAGTGTTCATCAGAAATGCAGCTTCGCACCGGCCGCTTTGGTAAGTACTTTGGTTGTACCAATGAAGAGTGTAAAAATACTCGTAAGTTATTGCGAAATGGTGAAGCCGCGCCACCGAAGATGGACCCAGTGCCGATGCCTGAATTAACTTGTGAGAAGGTTGAAGATACTTACATCTTACGAGATGGGGCTGCGGGATTATTCCTCGCGGCAAGTAAGTTCCCGAAGAATCGTGAAACTCGTGCTCCCTTAGTGAGTGAACTGCTGCCTCATAAAGATGAAATTGATACTAAGTATGAATTTCTTTTCTCAGCGCCGGTGAAAGATAATAAGGGCAATCCGTCGATTGTCCGTTTTAGCCGCAAGACGAAAGAGCAGTATGTGATGTCTGAAGAAAAAGTCGAAGAGAAGGTTAAAGCTACTGGCTGGTCGGCTCATTACCAGGATGGAAAGTGGGTTGAGACATTGCCTAAAGCTAAAAAGGCAAAAGCTAAAAAGAAGTAGCGAGTTGTCAGACATAAAAAAAGCCGCGCTAAGCGGCTTTTTTTATGTCCATCATTTACGTAACCTTTCAAGTAAGCTGGAGGTATCCCACCTTGCACCACCCATATCCTGTACATCTGCGTAAAACTGGTCAATCAGCGCCGTTAGGGGAAGTTTTGCGCCGATATTCCGAGCTTCAGATAAACAGATGTTTAAGTCTTTGCGCATTAGATCTACGGCAAAACCGTGTTCGTATTCGGCATCGATCATGGTGTCTGAACGATTATCCATTTGCCATGATTGCGCAGCTCCTTTGGATATCACATCGACGACTTGCTTGCAGTCCAGGCCAGCTTTCTCTGAGAAATGGATGGCCTCGGCCAGCCCTTGTACCACACCGGCTACGGCCATTTGATTGGCCATTTTGCAGAGTTGTCCTGAGCCGCACGGGCCAAGCAGGTTCATTGCTTTGGCATAGTGCCGCATAAGGTCGCTTGCCTGTTTGAAAGCTGCTTCTTCGCCGCCGCACATAATGGTTAGCTGGCCATTAATTGCACCCTGTTCGCCGCCAGAAACGGGAGCGTCGATAAATGCCATACCTTTTTGCTTAGTGCTGGCGTCAATACGTCTAGCGAGTTCAGCGGAAGCGGTGGTGTGATCGATAAAAAGTGTTTTGCTATCGCATTGGGCGAGCAGGCCTTGTTCGGACAGGTAGACCTCTTCGAGATCTTTATCATTGCCGATGCAGCTTATGACGAGGTCGAACTTATGATCAATCTTCTTAAGGTCTAGCAGTATTTGGCCTTCATACTCTTCGAGCCAACGTTGGGATTTTGAGGTACTACGATTGTAGACGTGAAGGTCACAATGTTTGGAAAGGTGACCAGCCATAGGATATCCCATTACCCCTAAACCTATGAACAAAACTTTAGTTGTCATGGAATGTTGCTCCAAGTATTTAATTATTCTCTGCTAGTGGTAAGGTCAAGGTAAAGCAGGTGCCTTGATTCGCTTCGCTCTGAACATCAATGCTACCTTTGTGTTTTTTAATTACAACCTGGACAAAATTCAAACCTAAACCTGCACCTTTATCGCCGCTTAATTCTGTCTGTCTTTGGCGGTGAAAGCGCTTGAAAATAAAAGGAAGCTCTTCAGGACTGATGCCAAAGCCTTGATCTGAAATATCGATAATCGCCTTATCTTGAGTACAACGGGTTTTAATTGTAACCGTTGTGTCTTCAGGGCTGTATTTGACAGCATTGGAAAGCAGGTTGGTGATAGCTCGCTCAATCAACTCTGCATTGCCGAGTAGCCAGATAGGTTCTTCATCAGAGAACTCTAGATTAATGCCTTTCGCTTTTGCCTGTTGGGACAAGGAGTCAATGCTATCTTCGACTGCATTGAGCAGGTCAAACTCATAAAAGCTTTGCTCGGCGCTCTGTTCTGCGCGAGTGATTTGCAAAAATTGGTCTGACAGATTCAAGCTTCTTTTGGCGTGGCTTTCAATTTCATCAATTAGCGTGCTATCCCAGTTGATTCGACCAGTTCTGAGCCCGTTAAGCATGGCTAGCTGTGATACCAGCGGAGAACGGACATCGTGAGATAAAAAGTCAATAAGCTGATTTTTTTCACGCTGTTGTTGGCGAATTTCGGTGATATCTGAAAGTGTGATCATCAAGCCTGCGTCAATGTCTTCATCGACAATAAAGGGGGCGCAATGAACCTGAACGTCTCTATCATTTAACTGGATTTCATCATTGGTCTGTGCGCCGTTGACTAATACCTTACTCATATTTTGACTTAGCTGAATGTTTTGTTGGGGGTCAAACAATGTACAAATAGCTTGTCCTAGTAGCGTTCCGTTTGATTCAGAAAACCAAGTTTGAGCATGACTATTGGTAAATACGATTAAGCCAACAGGGTCGGTAACAAATACCGCATTGGGAATTTCTTCGAAGCCTTTTGATATAAAGGTTCTCATGTCTTGCATGGAATGTATTGCTTCACGTACCTGTGATATTCGATTGGCAACCTTCTCATAATATCGGGGCTTATTGCGTGCTAGTGGTGTTGTGAAGTCGAGTTTGTTTAGATAGTCCTGATGTTCAGATAGGTTGGTTGGATGAGCCCATACAAAGCCCATATGGTAGAAGGATGTCACGCCAGAGTCAGATTCCTGAGCTAGGGTTATCCAGCTGGTGTGCCCATCATGCATCCACTTGTTTGTTGATTTTAAGCGCTGGTAACTAAGCGGCGTATGTTCATCTTGCAGAATAATTTGCTTATCTTTAAGTAGAACGTAGTGCTTAGGTTTTAGCAGGGCATTTAAAGATTCGAAGATTTCTTGCACCGGGTGCTGACCGATATGACGGAAGCTAATCGCAGGTTCTTTTTCAAGCCTTTCCAACTCATGGTTTAAAAATTGGTTTAGCTGCCGCATGCGTTGCCAGCTCCACAAAGGGTATGCGAGTAAAATACCAATGATTGCATTAATGGGTGGAAACCAGGTCTTATCTAGTAGTATTAGTAGGTAGCTAAAACTAAAAACCAACAGTACTAGCAGGATCGCAGAAGGTAAGACATGCGTTGGTTTGAGTCGCGGAAACAGCAGGATAGGGATCATGATGAAAGCAAATGTCAGCAAGTAAGCCCAAACCGAATCAACAGGTCGAATAGCGGTATTATTAAGTAGTGCAGAGTAGGCGTTGGCATGGAGTTCAACGCCAGACATTGAGGTGCCGCTTCTTGATACAGGCGTTGGAATAATATCGCCTAGACCTGCAGCCGTTGCGCCGATCAAAATGGTCTTGTCGCGAAATGCTTCAGCAGGTACTTGGTCAAGCATAACCTCCAGATAGCTGTAGGTCGGAAATGTGCCGCCAGGGCCAGCAAAAGGTATTAAGCGATATTGGGTGTTGACTGACATATAAGGAGAGTTACTTGATGCTACCATGCGAATATATTGGATCATGGGGTTAACTTCGCTTGCCATCGCCATTGATAAGCTAGGCCAATGAGCATCGCCGACACCTGAGTTCAAATATAGTCCGCGCGCAAGTCCGTCTTGGTCCAGGTCAACATGGACATGACCCATACCTCTGGCAGCTTCAACCAGTTTAGGTATCGGAAGAATTTCAACAAGTGTTCCGCCGTGAGTCAGCGGTTGTAGGTGCAATGGCAGTAGAACGTTGCCGTTATTCTTGATCGCTGCTGCGAGGGCAAGGTCATCTTCTGGGTGCGAAGCGCTTTTTTCTGAAAAAAGTATATCTAAGGCAATCAGTGCGGTGTTGTACTGCGTTAGTTTTTCAATTAGCTGTGCATGGATTGCACGCCGCCATGGCCATTGGCCAATACTATTGAGACTCTTTTCATCTATGGCGATGATAACCGTATTTTCGTCAGCGGGAACCGGGGTGAGGTTTATTGCGGTGTCGTAAGCCAAGAGATCGAGGCGCTTGGCCGCTTGTGTATAGACCAAAAAAGCGCTCACCACGAGTAGGGCGAGAGTCAAAAGGTACTGCGCATAAGGCCTGGATTCGGGAATGTTTCTAGCCATAAGGTTCTATTATTATTGCTGTCGTTGTTGGGCCGAACGCATCTTAGCAAAAATGTTCGCTGTCATGTGAAAAAATGATATGCGCCGATGACAGTACGAACATTATTGTTGCAAGGCAACATATTATTCATTTTCAATATATAGCTCTTTGATTGGGCCAAAGTCTGAACTGAATAGTTCGTTGCCAATTCCCTTAACCCGAGCGAAATAGCGCTTTCCAGGTGTTAATCTTAGGTGGGCTCGAGCCTTGGCAATGGTCTGTTCTTTCAGAATGTTTTCGAAGCTTTTGCTATCAGACACCTGCAATATGTAGGCTTGGGTATTGTCTACTTTATTCCAGAACAGGCCAACTTGGCTGTCGATATAGTTAACACTTAGAATCTTCACGGGTTTCAATATACCGCGGACAGAAAAGTTACGCACTTCGCTATTCGCTGTTTCGCCGTCATCTGCAAGCGATACTACGCGCCAATAGTATGAGCCGGGCATCAATGCTTTCCTTGGTGCAATCTGCTGCGCTGCATCAAAGTCTGTTTGGCTGATTAGCAGGTTGAAACCTTTGTCTTTGGAAATCTGTAGTTTTCCGAGCGTATCCGGTTTAACAAAGTTCCAGCTAAATGTAGGTTTGGTACTATCAAGTATGCTTTTGGCAAGCGGCGCAATGAGTTTTGCTTGCTCTGTGCCAATGTCCACTGCTATGCGTGTAACGGAGTCGACACCCTCAAAACCATTAGCGTCAATGGCGCGCATGGAAACGTCATACTCACCATTCTCAATATGTTCCAACTCAAGTTCAGGCTTTTGTATTTTCCCTTGCTTAACAAGTTTTCCATTTTGCTTATTGTCAGTGAGTTGAACTCGATAAGCTTCGGCGCTTTTTTGTTCTTCCCAAGACAGAGTTGAAGGAAGGTCGTCTACAACTCTCTCTGCAAATAGTGCTTTGGGGGCGTCAGCTAACTTTGTCTGCTCAATAATCGCGCTACCTTTTTTGATGCGCGCACCGTTGCCTGCAAAAACTTGAGTCGTCCCATGTTCACCAGCAAAAGAGACTTCACCTTCAATAACTTCCAGCTGTGTTTCATTACCCTGGGTACTCAAACGAAATTCAGTTCCGCGCACGGCTGCTACCGCCGATGGGGTGGTAATCTCGTAGCGAGATCCTTTAACCAAGGGTGTAACCTCAGTGGACAGTGAGCCTCTCTTGAGCCTTAGTCGCGTATCAACCATGCCAGTCTTGCCAAAGTGGGACAGTTTATTGAAGACCAGGTTGGAATTTTCTTCCAAGCGAATGGTTGAGCTGTCTGCAAACTCAATTAAAACATTACCTTTTTTTGTCGCAACTTCATCACCGACACGAATATTCATATTTGTTTTGAGTAGCTTAAATACACTCTTGCTGGCGCGTTTGATCAAGGCACTACCAGAAACTGACTTGGCAACAGCCGGTTTTGGTTGATGTTTTAGCCAGTGCATAGGGATTTTAATAATTGAGCCAGGGGCCAGGGCCGAGACCTGTTCAATCTTGTTATAACGTATTAAATCAGTCCAGGTGTGCTGTCTGTTGAGAAGGCCTTGACTGACTTTTTGCAGGTTGTCGCCAGGGCGCAGCGTGTAGTGCCACTCTTCCACCTGAGGTGTTTGAGCAAACGATACCGAAGTTAGCAAGACGCTAGAAATAGCACAAGAAAGGCATAAGAGCATGACGAAGTTGATGACTGTCGTCGTTAGTTTATGGATATCAATACGTCCAAATTTCATAAATAAATCATGCTCACTACATTATTAATATCAAAGCTTCTAGCCAAGAGCAGGTTAAGAGCTGCTGTCCTTATCTCTAGTCGCCAACTTTTTCCAGCCTGTACCCATGTTGATAAACTGTTTTCACGCGAAATCCGTTCTCAGGTTTGATATGCAATTTGCGTCTTAAGCGACTGACATGCGTATCGACGGTCCGAGTATTGATGTTGATAGAAATTCCCCAAACCCTTTCCAACAGGTAGTCTCTGGATAGTAGGCGCCCAATGTTCTGAAACATGAAGACGGCTAAATCAAAATCTTTATCGGTCAGTGGCACGTCTTCACCAAAAGACACGATGGTTCTTTTAGTCAGATTAATCACATAAGGGCCAATAACCATCTCCTCTTGCTCTTCTACCTCGTTTGCGGAGCGTCTTGCTAAGGCGTTGACTCGAGCTTTTAACTCTCCAGGTCTGGCTGGTTTGACAAGATAGTCGTCAGCGCCTGCATCAAGGGCCGTTATAATATCGGCTTCGCTATCTCTGGAGGTCAGAAATATTACAGGTATCCGCCAGCTAAGCTCTGAGCGAATCGATTTAAGAACTTCGGTACCTTCCATGTCTGGAAGCTGCCAATCAAGGATTAACAAGTCATAACTGTTATGTAGTACTTCGTATAAAAAAGATTTGCCAGTCTGAAAGAAATCACAACTATGTTGGTTTTCTACCAGCATCGCACTAAGGTTTTGTGCTTGTTCCAGCTCGTCTTCTAACAAAGCAATTTTCATCATTATCCCCTAAATATATGTTCTGTATTATTTTTTTGTGTTTTTTCTAGTGTAGATGCTTTTTCTGAATTGTCTTGGAAATTAGCTAATATCCTACAGATAATACATGCTGAATCATTATCAAGATTGTTCTAAATTGTAATGCTTTTGTAGTTTTGTTTTCGTGGCACTGGAGGGCAGTTTTAAGCAAGTGATCATTTTGCTCGCTTTATCATGATTTAGAGATTAGTATCAGACCCCCTTGAATAGCGAGTTTCGCTGTTATAATGCTTAATTACATAGATGAAATGGTTGTACTAAGATGTCGCGTCAAAAAGAGATTCAGGACTTGTTGAGTAACAATTTTGAACTTGAGTTTATAGAGGTATTAAATGAGAGCCATATGCATAGCGTGCCTCCTAACTCTGAGACTCACTTTAAGGTGACTTTGGTTACTGAGGATTTTGAGGGAAAGTCTAAAGTTGCTCGTCATCAAAGTGTCTATGCCTTGCTTGGTGGCTTAATGGAGCAAGGCCTACATGCTTTGGCACTACATTTATATGTTCCGCAAGAATGGTCGAGTATCATGGGTGAGAAATCACCAGAGTCCCCAAACTGTATGGGTGGCTCTAAATAGTACAGCTGTAGCAGGCCAGAACCCTAAATAGCTGATAGATATTCAATTGGAATTGCCCTTTATTAGGAGTAGGTACGATGAGTCAATTTTTTCAGATTCATCCTGAGAACCCTCAGGCGAGGTTGATTAAACATGCGGCAGAGATCATTGAAAGCGGTGGTGTGATTGCTTATCCGACTGACTCTGCGTACGCACTAGGTTGCCATTTAGGCGACAAGAAGGCCGCCGATAAAATTAGGCAGATTCGAAAGCTTAATGAAAAGCATAACTTTACACTGGTATGTCGTGACCTAACGGATATATCAACCTACGCTAAAGTTGATAATCAACAATACCGCCAGATAAAGGCACACACACCGGGCCCTTATACGTTTATTCTCGATGCGACGACTGAAGTTCCGCGGCGTTTAATGAACCCAAAGCGACGTCAAATCGGTATCCGAATTCCGGACAACGAAATTGCTTTAGCCTTGCTGGAAGAGCTTGGTCAGCCAATAATGAGTACAACGCTTATTTTGCCTGGTGATGATATGCCTATGACTGACCCTTACGAGGTTCGTTCTTTGTTAGAGCATACGCTTGATTTGGTTATAGATGGTGGCTTCTGTGGCTTTGAGGCAACCTCTGTGGTGAACTTATCAGGCGAAGAAACGGAGATTGTTCGTAAAGGCTGCGGTGACATCTCGGCTTTCGAGGGCTAAGTATCACCGCTTGTTTAGGCGGGTACGGTTTATGCGTTTATCGTTAAGCGGAAGCTGTTATCCTTCGACAGAGCTGCTTGCTCACTATTATTGGTGATTTTGTTGGTTTTCAGTGCTTCATAGCGATGGGCGATATCATTTAATTTGTTATGCTCATTTTGTTCGCTAATTAGCTCATTAAAGAGATTATTACCAACTCCATATGCACCAGAAATCTTCACGACATTGTCTACGTAATCAAGTGTAGGCTGCTGTTTGCTCAAACGCTGAAAAGCCTCTTTAAAGTGTTTGTTGTTGTTAAGGTCAGTACTTATTTTTT
>NZ_LWGA01000637.1:0-1031 GCF_001635235.1 Oleiphilus sp. HI0117
GTGCCTCGTAGTCACTTCTTTCAATGCCCAGTGTTTCGTATAGCCCCATGCCACAATCAAACTTGCGTTTCTTAAGCTCATCAGGGTAACTGACGTCGGGGTTATAATCGCCGTCGGGCAAAACACCACTTGTTAACCCCTGCCAAATTTTGCTTGGTAACGGAAGGCGCTTAATCCGGCTAGCTTTGGCGAACTTGCTAGATAATTCGTCAGCTATCTTATTTTTTGTGCTACCGCTAGCAATTGCAATTCGATAAGGTTGAGAGTTACCTCCACTGGGTGATAGCAATGCTTTGCTGATAACGCGCTCCAAGACATCATCCGGAATACTTACAGGTGTGAATTGACGAATGCTACGGCGCGTCTTCAAGGCTTCAGAAAGTTTCATAATTCGTCCTCATGTACCAATATTTCGAAGGTGTGTATGCAAGTATAAGCACGGGCTATTGGTTTATATATAACCTATAATGAAAGATACTATTGCGTTATCTGCAACTTCTCCCAGAAATGCACGTTAATGACACGCAGAAGAAGCTCGTCGTAAATGACGTATTATCGGTTTATCAGGCGGTCAAGGCAGGTATGGGAATCTCTATGCTCCCCAGTTATCTTATCGAAGAGGACATTAAAGCCGGGAGACTCGTCGAACTGTTCTCAGGACAAAAGAATACCCCCATGAAGTTTTTTTACTGTTCCCCTCAACTGAGTTTATGCCTTTAAAGTTACGCGTTTTTATAGATTTTATGTTAGATCAATTTGTCGATGCGTCTTAATACTCAAGGTGAGTGTCAGCTTGGCCAGATTCGATTAAAAGGTTGACGCCGCAATGTCGAATACCGGTTCGAGAAAAAAGCTTCGAATTCC
Source organism: Oleiphilus sp. HI0117 (assembly GCF_001635235.1). Lineage (NCBI taxonomy): Bacteria > Pseudomonadati > Pseudomonadota > Gammaproteobacteria > Oceanospirillales > Oleiphilaceae > Oleiphilus > Oleiphilus sp. HI0117. Next base: position 865 of record NZ_LWGA01000637.1, read on the forward strand.
AAACTACTCAAAACAGCAAGATGAGCAAATCAGCCGAGTTTGACCTCATTCACTTATCAACAGTCACCATGAGATATCGCTGCCAAAATACCTTTCATTGCCACATCTCTAACCCTGTCTATACTGAATACAAAAAGAACAAGCCATTCCTTCAATCAAACGGCCTT
>NZ_LWGA01000638.1:0-3018 GCF_001635235.1 Oleiphilus sp. HI0117
GGAAAAATCGCGGTGCTACTTAAGAAGAACAAGAAGCCTAACCCTAAGCTTTCAAACCTAATTCGTTAACCTTAAAATACAAATGGGGTGCGACATACGCACCTCTCTAAAATTTAAAAAACTGCCCAGCACTCCAAACACCAAGCTCAGTATCTTGCTCCGAGCGCTCACAAATATAATCTGCTAACTCGTAATAAACCGGCCGACTCAATTTTGCCATAAGCCCATGTCTTACCTTCACGTATGGCGACGGTTCCTGGCGTTCGTTATAGCTTACCTCGAGCGGGTGATCTGCCGACAAGGTGAAGTAATCGCCTAGCTGGGTAGAAAAATGCAGCTTTTGCGCTTCACCCTCACCTTCGCGATCTACCATCACGACAACAAAGGGCGCATCATCCACCGTAATTTTCATTTTCTCGTAAGGCGTCACCAGGAAGAAATCTTCACCATCACGGCGTAATATCCGCGACAACAGGCGAACCACTGCCTGCCGCTCCATCTTGTCTCCCTGATAATACCACTCACCCTGGGAATCAATACGTATATCTATCTCGCCAACTCGCTCCGGCTGCCACGTTTCAACAGGTGGCAAGCTATCATCCTCGCCAACTAATTCTCTTATCTGGGTCGCGATTGTCGGTAGGTCCCTATGCAGCCCCTCACCATCTATTTTTGCCATAGTTATAGGCCTCGCTGCCACTCTTGCCTAAGAGGAATTGCACCAGGCTTATTCAAAGCCAGATCAATTTTACTTAGCATCGCTTGCTTATCTGCCCCTAAATTACCTTTTAGCACCAAATAATTAGACGCGTGGTCGGAACGGAATACTGTATTTTCCAGTTCAAAATTAGCAATCAGGGTACGAATCTCATGAAATAAATCCAATTGTTCTAATGGCTCGTAATCACCATTAAATCCAGCCCTAAAGCGCTCTTCACCCATCGGAAAAGAAACTACTAACGTCGATACAAACTCTGGCTGTGTTTCATTCATAAGCTTGGCAGAGTTAACGGCATGTTGCTTTGAAAACTTCTTGCCACCCAAGCCATTTAATATCATCACGGAAGACTTGATGCCTGCAGCTTTTAACTTGAGTAAGGCGTCTTTAGAGCTTTCGTAAGTCTCACCCTTAACCACACATTCCAAGACTTTGTCGTCACCGGATTCACAGCCCACATATACCATGCTTAGGCCTAACGCTCTCAACTCAGCCAGCTCTTCTACCGTTTTTTTCTTAATATTTCTGGGTAAGCAATAAGCAGTAACACGTTCTTTATCTGGAAAGTAGCGATTAATACACTCAAGTATTTCTTTGAGGCGGCGGAACGACAAAGTCATTGCATCACCATCTGCCAAAAAGAAACGCCCGACATTCGGCATGCTCTTCGCCACTGCACTCACTTCTTGCTCTATCTCTTCGATCTTTTTGGGCTTGAACTTCTTCTGTTCAGCTGTATACATATCGCAAAAGGTGCACTTATTGTATGAACAACCATTGGTAACTTGAAGAATCAAAGACTTAGCTTCTGAAGGTGGACGAAATACGGGCTCAATGTAATTGATAGGCAAATAATTCATAAAATAATCACGGCAACTATTGGTTGAATCTAATCGTTTATTCTAACACAAGTCTTTATTAGCGAGCTCTCTATGGGGCAAACTGAGCTCACGAACCTTATCGAGACCGGTAATTTCTTTAGTTTCGATACGATATTCCCCCCTAGCAAGTCCATTAGACTGAGTAGCAAGAGAGATAAAGCAGTCTAAATCTGTTTCGAACTGCCAAAAAAGCCAAGGGTCAGAATCGCTTTTTTGCTCCGGCTCAAAACGCGCCAAATAACGATTAGAATCATCAAATAGAAAGGAAAAGCTTTTAAGCGGAATAGACATGCCTCGCCCATCTGCTTTCATATAAGCTTCTTTCAAAGTCCAGAGAGAAAAGAAACGATCTCGAAATGCTTCTTGGTCGAGCTTCTCTATCTGGGCGTATTCCTTGGTTGAAAACGAGTATTTGGCCAAAGGCTGAAAATCAACCTCACGCTTATGCGATTCAATGTCCACCCCCAACACCTCATCACGAGAAAAAGCCAGTACGATATGATTGTCAGAATGCGACAAATTAAAGCTCAGCGGGTAATTCGGCAATTCAGGTTTACCGTAATCATTATAATTAAAGCACCATGTTTTAGGTGAATTCCCGGGGAGATATCGGCTAAGCAAGGTGCGTAAGAGATAGCGCGATACGAGATATACATGACGATCTTTTTCAAAGACAAAACGTTCGTATCGCACACGTTCGTCCTCACTCAAAAGAGCAAGAAACTCATCAATATGAGACGCCACATTTATACGTTCAACGGAACAGAGCCAAAGATCTATGCGCTGAGCTTGCATAGCTTTTACCGATAAATTCACAAAACCTTCCACATACACTCGCCACAAAGCTCGCTATAAACGCAAGCTTTGAATCAGGCAGAACAGCTTAACAAAAGAAAGCTCTGTCGGCACTGCTTTAGTCTCCATCGACATCGGCGTTTTAAAGAATGCCCTGATCAGATACGAAAACATTAAAATGCCATCTTATTTCGTATATCATCAGAGCTTCTCCCGGTCCAACAAGCTCAAAACGGTGTCAACATGCCAAGCTTTACCCATTTCCCCCAAGCTGAAACACAATTCCCTCAAGACAAGGAATTATGCTACCTGAATCACGCTGCGGTAAGCCCTTGGCCTGCATGTACGGAGCTAGCCGTTGCCAGGTTCGCCAAAGAAAATGTTTACAGCGGCGCTCAGCACTACCCTCAATGGTTACAGGTCGAGCAAGAACTGCGCGAGCGCTTGGCCAAGTTAATCGGCCTATCATCTACCCATGAAATCGCACTGGCAAAAAACACCTCCGAGGCACTGTCAATGATTGCCTATGGCATTGAATGGCAAGCAGGTGATGAAGTAATTATCAGCAATCAGGAATTTCCGTCTAATCGCATAGTCTGGGAATCCCTGAGCCAGTTTGGTGTC
>NZ_LWGA01000639.1:0-2009 GCF_001635235.1 Oleiphilus sp. HI0117
AACGACTGGGTAGATTGATAAACATGTGAGTCATAATGTGGTAACTGTCAGTTGTAATTAGTTTTTTAGTATTTAGCGATTATACAGCATCGCGGTGCTTTATATTGATATTGCNGAANTNGCTAAATACTAAAAAACTAATTACAACTGACAGTTACCACATTATGACTCACATGTTTATCAATCTACCCAGTCGTTTTATCAGCATCACTGGTGAAGACTCAGAAAAGTTTCTTCAAGGTCAATGCTCTACTGATATCAACTCCCTAGATTCGAACCATTTCTCTTATGGCACCCTGAACACACCCAAGGGACGTATATATGGCTTGTTTAAAGTTGTACGGATTTCAAATGGTTTATTGCTGTCCGTAGATGAAAGCTGCTTTGAACATATCCTCAAGACCTTAAGCAAATACGCAGTTTTCTTTAAGTGCGAACTCAAAGAAGCTAACTTTCACTCTTATGGTTGTAGCACGCCATCATTAGCAGTTATATGTGAGCGCTACCCTGAATTGGCCGCATTAAAAGCCCCCGAAGACAATTCAAACAAAGCAGGTGATGACAACACCCTGTTAATAAGACTACCCGGTAAGCAAGGCCTTTTGGAGTTCTGGTCCCAACAAGTACCCGATGACAGCTGTTCAGATACTGAGGCCCTTGAAAACTGGCTGGCGAAAGAAACTAAAGCAGGTATTCCACAAGTATTTTCTGCCACACAAGAACAGTTCATTCTTCAGGAGCTGAATCTACATGAATTGGGTGCAGTCAGCTTTAAAAAAGGATGTTATACCGGACAGGAAATCATCGCCCGTATGAAGTTCTTAGGTAAGCTTAAAAAGCGCATGTGTTTACTTGAAGGAAATGGCACTGCCGCCGATCAACTCGAGCCAGGTGCCGATGTGTTTATTAAAACTATCGAAGGTTTGCCCAAGAAAGTCGGTAAGCTCGTCCGAGCCCATACATTGACAGATACGATTATTACTGCTTTAGCTGTGCTAAACAAGGAACAAGTCGATACAGGTGAGACAACGTATATCGGCTCCGACCTGGATACTGGGTTTATTGTGTCTGACCTTAGTTATTCTTAAGAAAACTATAACGAACTCAGGTTTTTTACTTCGTTCCGATAATTTCTAGAACAAAAGCGTTTTGCTCTGCTATAACTAATGAGTAGATGAAAAACATCTTGAATCGAGGTATTCATGTCAGAAATTGGTCAGAAGATAAAACAAGATATATTGGAAGCAATTGAGAACGACACTATTGTCTTACCAACGCTTCCTGAAATTGCTTTAGATGTTAAGAGAATCAGCGAAGACGAAGATTCGGGGTTATTCGACCTGATCGACGTTATTAACAAAGATACTGCCTTATCAGCACGCCTACTCAAGGTTAGCAACAGCCCTTTGTTTCGCGGTGCAAATGAAATCACTACGCTAAACATGGCAGTAAACCGCTTAGGCATGCAATATACGAGTAATCTTGCAACAGGCCTCGCAATGGAGCAGATGTTCCAAGCAACTTCAGAGATGATCGACAAGCGTATGCGCGAGACTTGGGAGCGCAGTACCGAAGTAGCGGGTATATGTAGTGTGCTCGCACGGCAGCACCCTCATCTGGCTGCAGGCCAAGCGACGTTGGCCGGACTCGTTTATTCCATCGGTTCTTTGCCGGTCCTTAAGTACGTTGAAGATAACGACGTTCAAATAAATAGCGTAATGCTCGACAACCTTTTGGATGAACTTCAGCCCATCGTGGGTCAGAAGATATTAGAGAAATGGGACTTTCCATCCGAGCTCAAACCTGTACCCAAAGAGTGTGTTAATTTCACTCGAGAAGTTGAAAAAGCGGATTACGCCGATTTGGTCATGGTTGCCATGCTACACAGCTATGCTGGCTCAGAACACCACTATGTAGAGATGGACTGGTCGCACATTACAGCGTTTGAACGTATTGGCGTTGACCCAACTATGGACCCGAATGCAGATGAAGACCTAAGTGCTGAAATG
>NZ_LWGA01000640.1:0-16205 GCF_001635235.1 Oleiphilus sp. HI0117
ATCAGCTTGCCGCTGTGCCAGGGTAAGTTCGATTTCGCGAGCATCGAGTTGGACCAGTAGGTCGCCCATTTTTACGCTAATTCCTTCTCGCACTGGAACTTGCATTACGTCGGCAGTGATCGCAGCGCTTAATGTTGAGTCGAAAGGCGATTCAACCCGTGCCAATAGTTCGACTTGAGGCTGCGCCTGGGTTTCCTTAAGTATGATGCTTGATACTAGCCATTCCTTTTCTTTGGTTTCTTTTTTGGGTGGTTTGGGCTTAGAAACGACGAGCGCAAAAATGATCAAGGCTGCCACCGCTAGGATAATGATAGGTAAAAACCAGCTGTGCTTTTGGCGGAGGTTCTGGAATGTGTTCATTGTGTTGATTCCACAGTGTTAAAGGAATAAAAGCTTAAGTAATCTTGAGTCTAATCTGAGTATTTTTAATCTTTCACTTGGCTAGAGCAGCTTAGGTATTAAAGTCCCCCCAGAGCCACTGAAGCAATGCCAGGCACGCTACAGGGGCTGTTTCTGTACGCAATACTCTTGGGCCGAAGGTGCTTGGGATAAACTTATTATCACAGGCCATGCTGATTTCAGCTTCACTTAACCCCCCTTCAGGACCAATAAGAATATTGACATGGCCAGGGGCGGGGGAGATATCAGATAAACGTTGGCGGTCTCTGTGGTGTAAAACCAAAGACAAGCCCTTAGATGATTGTTGCTGAACCCAGTCATCGACATTCAATATCGGATGGACGGTCGGCACCGTTGCGCGCCCACATTGTTCAGCAGCGCTAATTGCAACCTGTTGCCAGTGCTGAACACGTTTGCTTGCACGTTCATTGTTAAGGCGCAATTCGCAGCGCTCACTATCTAAGGGTGTAATCGCATTAACGCCCATCTCAGTACTCTTTTGGATGGCGTAGTCCATTCGGTCACCCCGAGACATGACCTGGCCGATATGGGTCTTAAGTTTAGATTCACTGACAGCATTTTCAGCGATGCCGATACTAGTAGCGAAAGACTTTTTGCTAGTTTCCTGAATGGTAGCGGGGTAGAACTTACCGTCGCCATTAAAAAGCCTAAGCTGGTCACCAGCTTTCATTCTAAGCACTTTTAAAAGGTGCTGCGCTGCTTGGCCCTCGATTACGGTATTTGAGGATGCTTCGAGAGGCTGATCAACATAAATATTCGGAATGCGCATCGTGCGTTTTACCAGCTCAGTGATTAAGTAAAGAGAGTTTCCTTATTTAAAAGGCAGCCTATTATGAATAATGATGATATGTACGTCTATCGGACTTCGTGTAAATAATTCGTAAAAGCGCTGTTTGTTTACTTATACCCAATCTTAATTATTATCTTAAGATTGTCTTATTAGTACTTGAACTAATTAGCAAAAAAATTATTAACGAGCTGTAAAAAAGTATTTTTAACTACGAATTATCTGGATCAAATGCTATATTGATCATTACCTATTTTCAGTGCTGAATTCTTATGAAGTATCTAAAGCAATTTAATCATCAACTTAAAAAAGTCCGGCAGTCGAAGAAACTTTCGTATATTGATGTTGCGGAGTATTGTTTAGTTGACCCTTTGGTCGTTGAGTCGTGGGAAGCCGAAAGTAGTGAAACACGCTGTTATCCTAGTTTGGATAACCTTCTTGATTTGTGTTTTAAGACAGCCATGCCTTTAGAAAGTTTTGTTGATGTGCCTAATATTGAAACCGGCCACCAATTGGATTTGCCTGGTATCAATGACAGTGATGCGGAGGATTTGGGGGACTCATTAGTTGAGTTGGGACGACAGATTGAAAAGTTAATACCAACTGATGATGAGCGTGAGTTACTTCGGCGTTACCGTAAAAGCGATGCGCAAAGTAAAGAGCTGATACTTCAACTAATTGCAAACTAAGGCTATTAGGTCTTTAATTGCTTTGTTCTTTTTTGATGGAGCAGGAAGTTTGCCGCGCTAAGGCGCAGCAAACTCATTTATTTGTATCGACTACGATTCTGCTTTGTATACGTTTTCATAGACATAGTTAGTCGCTTGAATAAAACCATCGACACTACCACAGTCAAAACGCTGACCTTTAAACTTATAGGCTAGCACGCAACCTTTTTTCGCTTGAGTGAGCAGGGCGTCGGTTATTTGAACTTCTCCACCTTTTCCGGGCGGTGTTGCTTTGATGATATCGAAGATGTCCGGTGTCAGAATATAACGACCGATAATTGCTAGATTTGAAGGAGCATCTTCCGGAGCCGGCTTTTCAACCATTTCAGTGATACGGTATAGGCCATCCTTCATGCATTCGCCTGCAATAACACCATATTTATGCGTTTGGTCAGCAGGAACTTCCTGGATCGCTACGATACTGCAGCGGAACTGATTATATAACTCTGCCATTTGCTTAAGCACGCCGTCGCCGTTTTCATCTGCCGTACAAAAGTCATCTGCCAAAACAACTGCAAAAGCATCATCGCCAACCAAACCTCGACCGCTATAGATTGCGTGGCCAAGACCTTTCATTTGATGCTGTGGTGTAAATGAAAAGGTGTTATTTTCCATTAAATTCCGAATGGAATCGAGCTGAGCCTCTTTTCCTGAACCTTTAATTTCATTTTCTAGTTCGTAGCTAATATCAAAGTGATCTGCAATGGCTCGTTTGCCTCTACCTGTGACAAAACCCATTCGGTTCATGCCTGCCTGGTGCGCTTCCTCAACGCCATATTGCACAAGGGGTTTATTTACGAGGGGTAGCATTTCTTTAGGCATTGCTTTTGTTGCGGGTAAGAAACGGGTTCCGTAGCCTGCAACTGGGAATAGGCAGTTTTTGATCATAGTATTGTCCATAATGGTAACTATTGGCCGATGTCTTCAACGCACGCCAACAATAAGTTCATATATCTGTTAGAAGCTTAAGTCTATATTATTGATCTTAAAGCTTTATGACAATTATAGCGGAAGTATCGAGTTGTAAAAATAAAGTTTGGCATAAATATTGTTTCCATATACTTCACTTTAGCGCCTCTTGGTCTTTACTGCTATATTGTGAAGACGATGATTAATAAGTCTAAAAATATTGATGCAGGATAGGCACAGGATATGAGCCAGAATTATGATGAACTAACTTTGTTATCTGTTCGTTCCGCCTTTGACCATTTGCAGTCAACAATTAACCGCGCTTTGCAGAGAATAGAGCGGCAAGCACAGCTGAATAACTCCCAGGTTTTTTCTGCTATAAAGGAGCGTCGTAAGTTAGCAAAAGTGCTAATGTTGGATAAGCGAATTATTCATTTGTATAAGTCCATGTCTTCACAGCCCACACTAAAAATAAAAGATAGTGAGAGCTTGGTCCACTGTGAAATAAGCTCTACGGTAGTTATTCACGAAGGTGATGAGAAAAAAATCCAATTTACGCTAAATGATAATACCTACACGCTTCAGTTTGCGGATAGGGCGGGTGCTTGCATAAGCTTTTATGGGGAAACTTTCAAAAGCTCAAACTTATCGCTTTTATTGTCTTCTGGAGAAGAGGTTCTTACGCTACATTTGGATTTAGAAGGCGAGCAAGAAACCATAACAGAGCAGCAAATTACCCGCTTCATTCCCGGGAAGTGGATTTACGATATTATCCATGCCTATGAGACCTTGATAACCTCAGAAAACCTCAAATCCATTGATGCGGCCTATAGTGACGAAGGGCTGGAGATCTTAAAACATAAGTTTGGCTTGTAAGAATTTATGCGGTGTTTGAGTGTCTTAGTGCTTAATTTCGGGTCTTAAACGAAAAATGCCGCATAAAAATGCGGCATTTTGAATAGGTGCTTCCCTTACCATTCCTTAGGTAACCAGCCTTCCTTGTTTACTTCCTTGTCCATATCCATATGTTGCTGTCATCGTCCTGACAATCAGCGTCGTCCTGATGGAAATGAATATTACGCTTGTTCTTGCCTTCAGTATGTAGGTGATAATGCAAAAGCATGTAGGAAATATCTTACATTGGGAGCAAATAGTACGTTATTGAAGTGGGCCAGGCCTTTCGATACCAAAGCCTTGAGCGAAGTCTACACCAATTTCTTTTAGTGCGTCGGCGGTTTCCTGGTTTTCTACAAATTCCGCAATGGTCTGCAAGCCCGCTGCATGGCTAATACCATTGCAAGCTTCAACAATTCCACGATCAATCGGATCGTGTAACAAGTTCAAGACAAAGCTGCCATCAATTTTCAGATAATCTACTGGAATCTTCTTAAGATAAGAAAAGGAGCTCATCCCAGCACCAAAGTCATCGAGTGCAAATTTAAAACCTTCTTCTCTGATCTCGGAAATAAACTCTACGGCATCCTTAAGGTTGTCGATAGCACTGGTTTCGGTAATCTCGAAGCAAATACGTTCAGGAATGAACTCAAACTCTTTTAGTAAATGCCGAATATCTTCAAAGAAAGAGGCGTCACTAAGTGAATTACCTGACAAGTTGATGAAAAATGTTCCTTGATCCTGATACCCTAAACCTGATTCAGCCAAGTACTTAAACGCATTTTTTACCACCCATCTATGTAAACGTGGCATAAGTTTGTAGCGCTCGGCTGCGGGAATAAAGGAGCCGGGGTAAATCAGTTCTGAGTCATCATTAAGTCGAACCAGAAACTCGCCGTGTGCACCGCCACTACAGTGTTTTTGGAGGCCTTTCATGCTCTGGAAGTGGAGTATAAACAAATCATCAGCTATCGCTCGTTTAATGCGGCTGACCCATTGCATTTCACTTCGCCGTTGTAAGTGCTCTGGGTCATCTTCACTGTACCATTTAAGGCCGTCATGACCTTTTTCTTTGGCGACATTGCAGGCCATGTCAGCACAGCTCAGAACGGACTGGACCGAAGAGGTTTTATTATTAATTGAAACAATGCCGATACTAATGCTGGTCGTGAAACTTTTTCCATGCCAGGTGAAGTTTAGGTCTTTTATTGCGGTCTGTATGGTTTTCGCAATCTAAATAGCTTGACGCTTATCTTTGTTGTAGGTGAGTATGCCAAATTCATCGGCACCAAGACGTGCCAAGGTATCCTTGTCTTTAGTTTGGCGGAGTAAAACAAGTGATACTTGCTTGAGTAGATCATCGCCTGCAACGTGGCCGCAAGTATCGTTAATGATCTTAAATTGGTCCAAATCCAGTGACATCAAGGCATATTCTGCATCATCCGATGCTGAAAGTTGAAGTGCTTTAGATATTTGACCTTCGAAGTACTCGCGATTGCCTAGCCCTGTTAGGTGGTCATGTACGGCTAAATGTTCTAGATTCTGTTCTGCGAGTTTTTTGCTTGACGGGATTCGCTCTCTCTTATTTCTCTCTCGATGGCTGGAATCAGTCGAGCGAGATTTTCTTTCATTACGTAGTCTTGAGCCCCGGCTTTCATTAGCTTAATGGCTTCTCGTTCGGGGATCTCCCCTGACACAATAATAACTGGCAAATTCGCATCGCGATCACGGATGGTTTCTAAAGCTTCTTGGGAGGAATATCCGGGGATGCTGTGATCTGAGATAACAAGATCCCAGTCGGACTCTTCAAGCGCGCTTCTAAGGCTTCGATCAGTTTCAACTCTTGTTGAGTGAATATCTAAGCCGCCTTTTTTTAGTTCACGTAACAGCAATATGGTATCGTTTTCACAGTCATCAACGATTAATATATTATACATATGAATCTTAATTATTATGTGTCGGTTTACGGAAGAGTATATTTACTTATCATCTTCATTGGTCGCTAAGCCACTACGAAGAAACTTAGTAATGCTTTGAAATTAAAACAAAATTAGCTAAGAAAACTAGCAATACTTAGTGTTTTTAAAATCTGTATAACAGTATAAGTCTAGAATAGTGTTTGCTTTTATCAATGTTATGCAGGTGAGTGCTTAGATCTTTTGGTTATGACTGGCGATCCTAAGCAGTTTTCCTGTTTGAGATAACAGATATTTGCCCAGGATGCGAATGAAGATAGGCGTTAAAAATAAACGCCGGAAGTGACGAAGATAGGCGTTAAAAATAAACGCCGGAAGTGACGAAGATCAGGAAGTGAGTTGCTTGACGAATGTTCCCAAACATTCGCTAGCAGTAGCTGTTCCAGTATATTCCTTGTTGTAGCGGGAGGGTGCCAAAGAGCTAACCATTTGCGGCTTTCTTGCCTTGCTGTTTCAAGGTTGAGCGGTATTTCTTGCTCAATTCCATAAATTTCGGGGTCGGGCCTACATCCTCATACATTGGATCGCCCATTTCATCTTTCGATATGACTTTTTTACCCGCGATATAAGGGAAACTGGTTTCAAGTTCATCAAGAGCAGCCGATAGCAGCTCTCCAAGGATCTCACTTTTTGTTCTTTTGGGGTACATTTCTGCTAGTGCGTTAATTTTCGCTGCATCTTCTAAGGGGAGTCGGAATGTGTAGTCTTCAGAAGTAAATGTTGCTTTGGCTTGTTGTTCCCAGCATTCTGCTAAGGCTTTTATTTTCATAGCTTGAATCCTTGTGTGGTCGGGTTGTTCATTTTTTACGCTTAACTACAAGAATAAGTGTAGGTTGTTTGTTCAAAAAGTAGACACTTAAAAGTGTGTGCTTTTGTTAATGGTTTACTTGTTGTGGATTGTGCTCCATATTTATATATCTAGTTTTTACTATTTTGCGCAAATAAGGATTGGCTTGTAGTCACGAGCTTGTGATCAGCTTGCTTGCTAGCCTTGATAATCAAACACATTTGGAAAAGGTATATGTCAGAATTACACCCTTCTTTACGAGAAAATGTCCGTTTGCTTGGTGAGTTGTTAGGGCAGAATATTGAAGAACACCTTGGTTCGGAGTTTGTGGCGAAGTTGGAAGCCATTAGGGCTGCGGCAAAGCAGGATCGTGAAGCTGATGCGGGGGATGCGCATCCAGAACTTGTTCGTTTGCTTCAGGACCTGGGGGACGATGAGATGTTATTTGTTGCTCGAGCGTTTAACCAGTTTCTTAACCTGGCAAATATTGCTGAGCAGTATCATGGGGTAAGACGGAATCGCACCGATAGAGAAGACGGTTTGGAAACCTTTGACCAACTGCTGGACCGTTTGAAGGCCTCAGGTACCAAAGAAGAAGACTTGGCAAGCTTGCTTGAAGATATGAATATAGAGTTCGTATTGACGGCTCACCCCACTGAGGTTACACGTAGAACCTTGATACTTAAGTATGAAGCCATTACTGAGTGCTTATCTGAGCTGGATCGTTCCGATCTTAATGATTTAGAGCAGAAGCGTATTTGTGAACGTTTGAATCGCTTGGTTTGTGAAGCGTGGCATTCAGACGAGATTCGTCAGGTCAGGCCTTCGGCCGTCGACGAAGCAAAGTGGGGCTTTGCAGTAATAGAGAACAGTTTATGGACCGCCTTACCCGAGTTCTTACGTGAGTTTGATGCAGCGGTTAGCGATAAATTTGGTATTCAACTACCCCCACAGTTTTCACCCATTCGCTTTGCTTCGTGGATGGGGGGGGATCGCGATGGTAACCCAAACGTTACGGCAGAGTTGACGCAAGAGGTCCTGAGTCTGAGCCGTTGGATGGCAGCAGATTTGTATTTGAGAGATATTCGTGACTTGCTGAATGAGTTGTCAATGTGGAACTGTTCTCTGGAATTGAGGCAAGAGGCTGATCGAATATTGCAAGGGCAGGAGCGAAATCAGAATGAACCCTACCGCGTGATACTGGCTGACCTGCGTCGTCGACTGCAAAACACTAGGGAATGGGCGGCGCGAAAGGCAAGCGGTGAAGATGTAGAGCAATTAGATATACTCAGGGAAAATTCTGAATTGATGCAACCTTTATTGATGTGCTTCAATTCTTTGAAAGAAACGGGTCTTGATTCCGTGGCAAATGGCCTGTTGCTCGATACCATTAGGCGAGTACAGTGTTTCGGTCTGGAATTAGTAAAGCTGGATATTCGTCAGGATTCCGAGCGTCATCTCGAAGTGATGTCCGAACTTACCCAGCACTTGGGTATGGGGGATTTTGCGCAATGGAGCGAGCAGCAGAAACAGTCCTTTCTTATTAAAGAACTGTCCAGTAATCGGCCGCTTTTACCTCGTTCCTGGCCCGCCAGTGATAATGTGCGAGAAGTGTTGGCTACGTGTGACGTGGTTGCTTCTCAGCCTGAGTCAGCGTTGGGTTCATACGTTATTTCCATGGCCAGCACACCTTCCGATGTATTGACTGTCATCCTACTTTTACGGGAGTCGGGCATTCAGTTCCCTATGCGCGTTGTGCCTTTATTTGAGACCCTTGACGATTTGTCCGGGGCGAAGGAGGCTATTGATAGCTTATTATCAGTACCTTGGTATCAGGAGTACTGTAAAGGGCATCAAGAGGTAATGATTGGCTACTCTGATTCTGCTAAGGATGCAGGTCAGATGACAGCCGCTTGGGCTCAATATCAGGGGCAGGAAAGTCTGGTTGAGGTTGCACAAAAACATGGTGTTAAGCTGACTTTGTTTCACGGTCGCGGCGGCACGGTTGGTCGCGGTGGTGGCCCAGCGAATAGGGCGATTCTTTCTCAACCTCCTGGTTCGGTAGCTGGCTCTTTCCGTATCACGGAGCAAGGCGAAATGATTCGCTTTAAGTTCGGGATTCCAAGTGTTGCCAAACAGAGTTTAAAGCTATATCTGAATGCAGTTGTTGAAGCGAGCTTGTTGCCGCCTCCAAAGCCTAAGCAAGAGTGGCGAGAGCTGATGAATAAGATGACTGGCGTTGCCCTGGCTTCCTATCGCCAGATAGTAAGAGAGCATCCTGAGTTTGTTTCTTATTTCCGCTCGGTGACCCCTGAGCAAGAATTGGGCAAGCTAGCTTTAGGTAGTCGGCCTGCAAGGCGAAAAGCGACCGGTGGTGTTGAAAGTTTAAGGGCAATACCGTGGATTTTTGCCTGGACGCAGATACGGCTTATGCTGCCGGCATGGTTGGGTAGCGATGAGGCCTTGGCGAGCGTTCTAGAGTCTGATAAGGCAGAGACCCTAGATGAAATGTTTATCCAGTGGCCCTTCTTTAATACTCATATTGATATGTTAGAAATGGTTGTTGCCAAAGGTGATCCGCGGATCGCGCGTTACTATGACCAGCTGCTGGTATCTGATGACTTGAAGCCTTTAGGGCGTTCGCTTCGCCATCGCTTTTTGGATGTAGTTAAGCTGGTTAATAAAGTTAAAAAGCAAGGGGCGCTTCAGGAAAATCATCCCCAGCTACAAGGTTCTTTAAATGTTAGGAACCCTTATACTGATCCGTTACATTATTTGCAGGCGGAGCTGTTGAGGCGTGACCGTTTAGCCGAGCGAAGCTCTGAAGGTAAGCAAGAGCGTGATTTAGTTGAAACAGCTTTAAAAGTAACGATGGCCGGTATCGCTGCTGGAATTCGAAATACGGGCTAGTTCAGCTCTTGTGTTTGAATCGACTGCGTAAGCGTTTGCAACGAAGTTCTTAAAAACGTAAGCGTGTGAAGTGGTGTAGAGTTATTTTTGCGGATAGCTCTACACTCGGTAAGTATTCCGTCACGGCGCCACCAAAAGTTCTTGCTCCGTTTATCAATTAATACTTAGGTAAATCATTGTGCCCATAGCTTCCAGACTAAACCAGTTTATCAATCACAAGGGATTGATCTGTCAGCAGATTCATCACGCTCGCAGTTTAAGTTTTGCACAAGCCCTGGAGCAGGCACAGGCGATTCCGGAAATGAGTGCAGTACCTGTTACTTTACTCGATGAGGAAGGCCCGGCGGTTGCGGTGATCCCCTTTGGCACAAAATTGGATATTGAATTAATTAATGACTCATTGGGTAGATCTTTTCAAATTTTAAGTGATGAAAACTCACGAAAGCTATTTAAGGATTGTGAAACCGGGATGTACCCGATTCTCGCAACTGCTTATGGTTTGCCGATTATTCTAGATACGAGTTTACTGGAACTGGAGTTTGTATTCTCTGCTAGTGGTTGCTCAAGCACCTTATTAAAGATTCCCGGTCCGTCTTTTCGTATGGCAATGAATGGCGCGATTAAGGCAAAAGTTTCTATTTGGCTTGCGGGTGAGGAGCCTAAGTCAGGATCGGGGCAGAAGGTTTCAAATTTGCCTCATAATGCGGGCTTGACCCTAGATGGCATTGCGAAGAAGTTAAGTCGTTTATATAAGTTACCACCAATGCCAGAAACTGCTATACGAATCATGCACCTGACCAGCGACCCCGATGCTGATGTATTTCAATTGGCTGAGGTGATAGAGCGAGATCCGAGTCTAGCCTCACAGGTGATGCGTTATGCCCGGTCAGCGTTGTTTTCTTATCGAGGCGAATTAACGTGTGTAAAAGATGCTGTGAATATCGTGCTAGGTTTTGATCGTGTATCTCAGCTATCGATGGGTTTAGCGGCAGGAAAAGCTTTCAATATACCTGCGCCAGGGCCCTTGGGTTTAAAATCATTTTGGCAGCATTCACTTTATAGTGCTGTGTTGGCTCAAGCCTTAGCTTTATTGGCCGATCCTGATATAGAGGTGAACGAGCGCGATGCTTATCTTGCCGGTTTGCTTCACAATTTTGGTATTTTATTAGTTGGTCATCTTTTTCCGCCAGAGTTCCAAATGCTCAATAAGCTTAGAGAGGCTGAGCCGGAGTTGAGCATGGCTGAAATCGAACAGCAGGTCTTTGGAATGGGGGGCGCGCAAGAGTTTATTGCTTTAGGGCATGCCTCTATTGGTGCAGTGTTACTAAAACTATGGGGAATGCCGGAATCAAGTATTACGGTAGCCGGTATGCACCAGAAAAAAGACTATCAAGGTAAGCACCAAAAGTATGTAGAATTAGTGCAGTTGGCTAATGCGCTATTGGCAGCGAAAGGGATTGGTGATGAGCCCGCTTTGCATGATTGTGAGAAATTAATGCAAGGTTTGGGTATACAGGAAGAGCAAGGGATGGCTTTATTGGATTCTTTACTCGAACAGTGCCAAAGCCTGGATGAGATGATTCGTCAGATGGCGGCATAATTATAAGATTAAGTCATTATTATACCTACTAGGTGTTATTCTATAGGGTGTTTTACCCTATCTATTCGGCTCAATTGAGCATATCTAGGTTCAGGCTTCCACTGTGTCCATCAAGTACGTATAATGCGGCGTTTCGAATTACATATGTGTGTCGAGCTTGCAGTCAGTATGAGAGCCTTGTTGAAGGGTTCTGTAGCTCGAAACATAAAAGAATAGATTAGCGACAGCTCGCTATACTTGAGCGAATTACTTAATACCCCTATACATGCTTGAGTTTTTATTGTGTGGCGCTAGTAGGCTGTCGTTAGAAATAGATTCAATTTTTATCATTAGCTTTAGAATATTGGGAGCAATCCGTATATGAAATTAATTTTGTTAGGCGCACCAGGTGCAGGCAAGGGTACACAAGCTCAGTTTATGACTGAGAAATATGGTATTCCGCAAATCTCTACCGGGGATATGTTGCGTGCGGCTGTAAAGGCGGGCTCACCACTAGGTTTGAAGGTTAAAGAAGTCATGGCATCTGGCGGCCTGGTTTCTGATGAAACAATCATTGAATTGATTGAAGAGCGCATTCAACAGGATGACTGTGAGAACGGTTTCTTATTTGATGGTTTTCCTCGTACGATTCCGCAAGCTGAAGCGCTTAAAAAGCAAAAAATCATGATTGATGCGGTTGTTGAAATTGACGTGCCTGACGAAGAAATTGTTAGCCGTCTAAGTGGTCGTCGCGTGCATGAAGCAAGTGGTCGCGTATATCATGTTGATTACAATCCACCGAAGGTAGCGGGTAAAGATGATGAAACTGGCGATGCCTTGGTTCAGCGTGAAGACGATCAGGAAGAAACCGTTCGTAAGCGCTTAGGTGTATATCATTCGCAAACGGCTCCTCTTGTTGAGTATTATTCGTCTTGGGCTGATACCGGCGCAGATGAATCACCAAAATATGTGAAGGTTGATGGTGTTGGTGATATGGCTCAGATCAAACAGCAAATTGTTGATGGTTTAGACGCATAAGATAGACACTTCCTTCATTGTTCACTGAAACGGGCCTCTTTTTTAAGGGGCCTGTTGTTATTTACGACCCTCTTTATGCCAAAAATTCTTGCTTTAGATACTTCTTCTGATAATTGCTCTGCAGCATTGTGGAGTGAGCAAACAATGTATCAGGTGTGCGAAAAAGCCCCTCGAAGTCATACTCAGTTAATTTTACCTATGGTGAAAGACTGTTTGGGCCACGGTAAGTTAAAAGCTAAAAATCTGGATGCGCTTGCTTTTGGTTGTGGGCCAGGTTCGTTCACGGGTATTCGTATCGCGACTGGTATCGCGCAAGGCTTGGCCTACGGAAGTGACTGTCATATCTATGCCATATCTAATATCCAAGCTCTAGCCCTACAAAGCTATTTGAAGTACGGTATTTCTCAAGTGCTTGTAGCAATTGATGCACGTATGGATGAGGTGTATTGGGCTTGCTGCAAAGTGGAGAAACAGAGCAACGGGAACGAGGATCCTTATTATCGGGTGGAGACTTTGGGTATTGAAAATGTGACTAAACCTGAATTAGTGAGCTTGCCTGACGCGATCACGGATGGGCCTATTATTGGTGTCGGTAGTGGCTTTGACTACTCTGAACGTTTCCCTTCGGATGTAAAAGGGCATTTGGATAGTTTTGATGCTGAGATGAGACCAGAGGCTCATGCTATTTGTCAGCTGGCTCGTTATGCGCATTTTAAAGGTGTAGCAGGGCTACTAGAAGACGCGATGCCATCCTATGTCAGAAATACGGTTACATGGAAAAAACTGCCGGGTAGAGCCTAAGTGCTACTCGCTATATGGATTGATAGTTAAGGATTAAAAATGACTTGGTTTGAAGCAGTTATATTGGCACTTGTTCAGGGCTTGACGGAGTTTCTACCCATATCGAGCTCCGCTCACCTGATTTTGCCTTCACAAGTTTTGGGCTGGGAAGATCAAGGCTTGGCTTTTGATGTAGCGGTTCACGTTGGCACCTTGATGGCGATAGTCATTTATTTTCGTAGAGAAGTGATTCAACTGAGTGGCGCATGGTTCAAGAGCGTGTCGTTTAAAGAGCAGTCTAATGATGGTCGCTTGGCCTGGTTGATTATTCTGGCAACGATACCCGCAGGTTTGGCTGGTTTCCTTCTTAATGACTTTATAAGTGAAAACTTGCGTTCCACTGCCGTGATCGCGACGACAACAATAATATTTGGGCTTGCTTTATACGCTTCTGATCACTTTGGTTCTCGTAAGCTTAGCCTTAAAGATATAGACGTTAAAGCGGCCTTAGTCATAGGTTTTAGCCAGGCGTTAGCCTTGATTCCGGGAACATCCCGTTCAGGCATCACTATGACAGCGGCCTTGTTAATTGGTTTCAGTCGTGATGCTGCGGCTAGGTACTCATTTCTGCTTTCTATTCCTCTCATCACGGCAGCAGGCCTGCTTAAAACAAAAGAGTTGCTAGAAACGGGAACGAATGACGACTGGTTCTTGGTGGCGCTTGGGACTGGTGTTGCTTTTGTGAGCGCTTATGCCTGTATTCATTTGTTTTTACAGTTTCTAGAGCGCATAGGTTTTACACCGTTTGTTATTTACCGTTTACTGCTCGGTTTAGTATTACTAGCCTTAATGGCTTTTTCTGGCTAAAATAGAAACAATATACGTCTTATTTTGGATGGGTCGACCTTAATAGCTACTTAGAAGTATTATTATGAGAGGCCCTAAATAAAACTTCAGTATGACTAATTAAACAGGAGGGCAGTATGGAGTTATCAAATTCGTTAATTGCTGCGCCGGTCATACCTGAAGGTTTAAAGAAACCCTCTCAAGAAAGACCTAACCCTCAGGATAATGCTGATAGCCGAAGTAATGAGGCTAGAGTTGATGTCCCTCGCCGAATTGCTGCCCCTGAAGATTTAGAGCGCAAAAGCAATGAATTACAACAGAGTCGCGTTCAACGCCTTGATGCTCTGGACTCTGCTCCTCTTAAAGCGCAGCAAGCGCTTTCTACATATCAGCAAACTGAAGAGGCGGGGCGAGCCTATGAAGAAGGTGAGTTGGTTGGTCTCGACTTATTTGTCTGAATGAATTTATCTGATTTATGTGTTTACGCTTGCAGTGAAGAAGAAAGTACCTTAGCTGCTGCGTTTGCAAGCCGTCACCAACTACCATTCCTGTCAGGGGCTCCTATAGAGCCTAAACGCAATCTTCCCGAGCCTGTTCAGGCTTTTTCTTATATGCTTTACTATTGCGACGGAACAGTCTCGATTCTGCAACTTGGTAAAGGTGCTCCGGGGCCGGTTAGTGCTTCCTTTTTTGGTGGAAAAACAGGGCATAGACTTAAGTTTGGTGGTGGCAGGGGGCAGATGATTGCCAAGGCCGTAGGGCTAAATAAAGGTGTTACGCCTAAGGTACTCGATGCAACAGCAGGGCTGGGTAGAGACGCATTTGTTTTAGCGTCATTGGGCTGTCAGGTGACCATGCTAGAGCGCTCACCACTTATTGCCGAGTTATTGCGCGCTGCTTTGGCAGAGGCGGGTCATGAAACTGCTCAGCGTTTTGAAGAAACGGAAGAGATAAAGTCGATCATTGAACGAATGTCCTTAGTGGAATCTGACGCGACGACTTGGATGAACTCTCAACCAGAGAAGCTTGCTGATGTCATTTACTTGGACCCAATGTATCCGCATCGAGAAAAGTCGTCTTTAGTCAAAAAGGAAATGCGGCTGTTTCAAACGCTTGTAGGAGAAGATCTGGATGATGAGGCTTTATTAGAGGCGGCATTGTCTAAGGCTCGTTATCGAGTGGTGGTAAAGCGGCCGCGCAAGGGCGATGCAATAAAAGGAATTAAGCCGTCCCTTCAGTTAGTGGGTAAGAGTTGTCGTTATGATGTATATACCTTGAAAAGAATTGAGGATTTGGCCGACTAAACCTTATACTTGTCCAAATCTTATTCCTTGTTCTGGCAAAGACAATAATAAAATAAGCGCTATGACTGAGAAAACACGCCCTCTGTGGCATCCAACATTATGGCCATCCTGGTTAATCGTTTTTATTCTATATTGCCTCGCTTGGCTGCCGATGAACAAAAAGCATCAGTATGCAGAAAGCCTTGGGCGTTTCGTTTATCGACGCATGAAAAACCGTGGCAAGGTGACCCGGCAGAATATAGAGCTGTGTTTCCCCGAGCTTAGCAGTGACAAGCAAAATGAGATAATTGAAGGCAGTTTTATTTCTACTGCTGAAGGCTTGATTGAGATGCTGCAACTTTGGTGGCGAGATGTTACTCCGTATCTTGATACGATGACGGTGATTGGTAAAGAGCACCTATTAGACGCGCAGAACCGCGGCACCGGTGTTTTGTTGATAGGAGGCCACTTCGGTGTTATCGATATGACCTTGCCCTTGGTTGGGACTCAGCTTAAGCGACCTGGCTATATGTATCGCCCAAATAACGACCCCGTAATAGACTGGATGATCGAAAGTGGGCGTAACCGTAACTTTGATATTCAAAGCTTCAGTAAGTATCAATTAAAAGAGATGCTCGAGTTTATCAAGGGGGGCGGTGAGGTTTGGTATGCTCCTGATCAGGATTTCGGTAAACGCTGTGACCTATTTGTTCCTTTCTTTGGTGTTAGTACGGGTTGTATCTCTACACCAAGTTGGATTGCGCGTGAAACGGGAGCGACTGTTTTGCATGTCGCACCGTTTAGGCTACCAAATGGTCAATATGAAGTCATTTTCTCACCCGTTTTTGAAGGTTTTGGTGAGGACCCGCAAAAGGATGCGCAGCTGTGGAATCAGGCGCTAGAGGCAGCAATTAAGCGTCATCCTGAACAATATCTATGGCAGCATAAGCGCTTCAAAACCCGTCCTGATGGAGAAGGGCCAGTTTATCAGTAGTTGCCGCTATGAATAGGTATTGTGGAGTTCTGCGTATTCAAAACAAAGCTCTAGCCAATTTCGTATGCCAGGGCTTAGGTATTTGTCCTTATGTGTGATGATATAAAATTTTCGTTTGAAATCTCTCTGTGGTGTTTTTAAGGCAATTAGCGATGAGCGTTTGAAAGCATCGTTTAAGGTAACTTTCGACAAACACCCAATCCCCATACCTGACTCTACTGCCCGTTTGATGGCTTCGGTATGTTGTAGTTCGAGTTCAATATTAAGCTCATGA